>JAAHGS010000134.1 GCA_010692645.1 Symploca sp. SIO2E9 | reverse complement strand
AGCTGATTCGTAGCGACTCAGCGCATTCTAGCCAGATAGCTTCCTTTGGGACGGGCGAAAAGCTAGATATAAGGTTCTGAGGAATCTCCCGGTTTTAGCGTTTAGCGGAACCGGGAGAGGTTTCAATAAAAAGTAGGTACCAAAGTCGCACGCAACAGCAATGCTGCCAGTTAAACAAGCAGAGTCAATTATCCTAGATCTGGTGCAGCCTTTTGATGAGGAGTCTGACACAGAGACTGTAGATCTATCAGCTGCAACTAGTCGCATTTTGGCTAAGCAAGTTACTAGTCAATTAGATTTTCCTCAGTGGGATAATTCTGCCATGGACGGGTATGCAGTACGCTATGCAGATATCCAAGCTTGCAGTGTACAGCAGCCAGCGGTTTTAGAGATTGTCGAAGAAATTCCTGCTGGCTATCAGCCTCAAGTTTCGATTCAATATGGTCAGGCTGCCCGGATATTTACTGGCGCTTGCATGCCGATAGGAGCCGATACGGTAGTAATGCAGGAGCAAACTCGGCAAGAGAATAACCGAGTCTTGATTTTGGAGGCACCAGAACCCCAAGCTTTTGTGCGTCGCCGAGCCTCTTTTTACCAGACAGGGATGCCGTTACTGTTACCGGGAGTTTTTCTTAGGGCACCAGAGATGGCAGTATTGGCAGCAGCGCAATCTACCCAATTAATTGTATATCGGCGTCCTCGAGTAGCAATTTTCTCTACTGGTAATGAACTAATTACCCCTGAGCAACCATTAGAACCTGGTAAGATTGTTGACTCTAATCAATATGCTCTTAGGGCCTTTGTGGCTCAGGCTGGAGGAGTCCCTTTGCCCATGGGAATTGTTCGGGATCAGCCAGAGAAACTGGAGGAGGCGATTACTAAAGCTATCTCCAATGCTGATATCGTTCTCTCTACTGGTGGCGTCTCGGTGGGGGATTATGACTATGTTGATCAAATCCTGGCTAAGCTAGGTGCAGAAATTCATATTCACAAGGTGGCTATTAAACCTGGTAAACCCCTAACTGTTGCAACATTCCCTTTTCTTACCCAGGAGAATGAAGGCAAAGGTAAGCGTTCAGTATTGTATTTTGGTCTACCGGGTAATCCTGTCTCAGCTCTAGTTAGCTGTTGGCGGTTTGTACAACCAGCACTCTCAAAGCTTTCTGGTTTGCCTGAGCAAGCTTGGGGTCCTTGTTTTGTCAAGGCTCAGACTGTGACTGAACTAAATTCAGGGGGCAAGCGAGAGACTTACATTTGGGGTCAACTACACTTAAAAGACGGTGTCTACGAATTTCGCGCTGCTGGTGGAAGTCAAGCTTCTAGCAATTTAATCAACCTAGCCCAAACTAATGGTCTGGCAGTTTTGCCAATTGGGACAACTTTAGTCCCAGCTGGGGAAACAGTGCAAGTTTTACAGGTTGGTTCTCAAGCTTAAAAAGGTTCATGGTTCATAGCAAGTGCTAATGAATTATGAGCAATAACCTCAATTACTCAGGAAAAACTAATTAATAATTATTTTTGTTGATAGAAAATTAATCTAGAGGATTTGTTGCCTAGAATTTATTCAGTTGTTAAGTTATTAACTAATAATTAATAATATGGAACCGCTTTTCCTAGTAGCCGTTTTGCCTGCGATCGCTCTCCTCCTGTTTTTCACTTTTGAAAAAACCTAATCTTTATTAGGAGGTTAAGTTGAAATTATTGATTTTAATTGTTGAATTTAAGACGAAAAATAGTTATATTCACAATTTACCAGTCAACACCATAGTGAAGGTTAGGAACTTACTTTTTCAGTTAGTTTAGCTTGTGAGGCTGCCACACAAATAACCCCAAAGAAACTTCTGATCAGAATCAACCGTCCGGTTACTTCTATACAATTAGAAAGACTGTGACAGGTTATTTGTCATGTTTCCAAAGGCCCAAGGCATCCCTGGCTTACCGGATCTCACCCACCCTCAAGAGTTACTTAACTTTGGCGAAAAGTTGCTTAGTTCCTTTCTAATGCTGGCACTACTGGTGGGTGCCTTGGGGATTGTGATTGCCTTAATCAGTGCTGCCTTACGCCACCGAGAATCGGAAAAGGCAATTTTTGTGGGAGAATGGGTGGTACGTTATTCTATTCTCCTGCGTACTATCCTGCATGGGGTTATTGTTTTAGTACTGTTAGTAGCTGGTTTCTTTCTGTGTTCAACTTTGGGCAATCGTTACCACCATTGGGAACAGGCACGGGTAGAAGAGATTGCTGCTAGTGTTGCTGGAGAACGATTGGAGCAAGCAGCGCCTCTAGTTCGCTATGTCGTTGAAGAACCCTACAGTTACAATACCTTTGTCGAAGGTAAGACAGTCCGTATTGAGGAAACTCGCGAAGTTAACCGTTTTTTAGGTCTTAGCAGTTCTGAAATTGAGGTGAAAATTGAGCAAATCCGCAATCGCCAAGACCTTAGCAATAATTACCTGATTGAATTTACTGCTGACTACCAGGTTACCAACTCCCTCCCGGAAACAATAGAGGGGGAGATGTGAGAATTATTTTTAGGATTTATTTAAGTTATAGAATTCATTCTCATGCAAGAGTGGTACAAACAAGATCTTGCCTATATTCATGATGTCGGTTTTAGTGATTACGCTCTCAAATGTGCTCCTGGCATCTTAGAAGTCTTGGCTCAAAACCAAATATTGGAAGGACTAGTAGTAGATTTAGGTTGTGGCAGTGGATTATGGGCGCAAGAACTGACGAAGGCTAATTATCGTGTTCTTGGAGTTGATATCTCTGAGTCAATGATTGATATTGCCAGAAAAAGGGTGCCAGATGCCGAGTTTTTGATTGAGTCACTCTTCAAAGTTGAAATCCCTCCCTGCAATGCTGTTACTTCTATCGGCGAATGTCTCAACTACCTGTTTGATTCAGATAATGATCAACAAGTACTAACTCAGTTGTTCCTTAGTATATATAACGCTTTAACTCCTGGTGGTGTCTTCGTCTTCGATATTTTAGAACCGGGACAGTTTATACAGGAAACTACGAAAAAGGGGTTCACTCAAGGAGATGATTGGATCGTACTTGTTGACAAAGAAGAGAATCAACAACAGGGAATTTTAACCCGTCGGATTATTACTTTTCGCAAGGTAGGGGAATACTATAGGCGCGATGATGAAGTACATCAGCAGCAGTTATACAAAGCGACAGATGTTGCACAAGAACTTGATCAAGTCGGTTTCCAGGTTCAAATCAAGCATAGTTATGGTAGGTACAATCTGTCGCCAGCTCATGCAGTCTTAATTGCACGTAAACCATGAACTATGGATTCAAAAGTACACAAAAACACTTTCAACTGCCGACAATTGAGTGTGAATTTATCAAATAAGTCAGCTGGGATTAAGCAACTATTGCAACAGCAGCTTTTGATAGCAATCAATTCATCCGGGATGGATATTTCCTTAGCTGATTTATCTAGTAATGCACAGTTGAGGCAACAGCTGATTCCTCTATACCGCCTCTCCAATCAAATAGGTGTAATCTATCGCTGTGCGTCCGCTCTCAAGCTAGCAGCCAAATTGCAGCTGAGGGCAGTCGAACTGGCTAATCAATTGATGATATCTTTCCCAAATAATAATTATAACAGTGCTAGTGTCAAGTGTTTGGAATTGAGTGTTGAAGTGGAGTCCTCAGGCTGGATTAATTTTAAGCTGAGTGATTGGGCTTTAGCTATTTGGTTGCAAGATTTGATGGAAAGGCCTTCACTTGAGGAATACGGGAGCAAGGGTATTCTGGTGAAGGGGAAGGAAGGAAGTAGTATTGGCGCTAACCCCTGTATACCTCAATACCTAGACAACTGGGATCCTAATACTTCCTTTCAATTACAATACCTCCATGCTCGTTGCTGTTCACTTCTACGTTTAGCTCACCAGCAGGGCTTAATTACACTCAAAAAATTTGATTTTAAGACTCCCCAATTACAAATAATAGAACCTAATCCAATTCCCTGGCTCCAGGAAAACCAAGTATCTGGCACCGAAGCGTTGAGGCTGCGATTGACAGATTCTACAGAACAAAATTTGATTGGTCTAATTCTAGATTGCTTGGATGAAATTGGAGAACAAAATCAATTTGCTTTGGTTAAAAGAGGTAGTACTCTTAGCTTGGCTTTTGAGGAATTCTATAGTGAATGCCGAATTTGGGGAGAAGTGAAGACTCACAATTTGGGACTTGCTCAAGCAAGATTAGGATTATTAGCAGTTACTCAAAGTTTAGTGCGATCGCTCTTACAAGACCAACTGGGTATAGATGCACCATTAGAACTCTAACCTATCTGCCTTGTATACTGATTTAGCAAATTTATCTTGAACTTTTGTAAACATCTTTGTTCAACTTAAGTGACAAACTCAACATCGTTAGTGTATGATTCCTATTGTGTGAGGAGCGAACCAGTAAGGGAACCGAGACGAAACACGGCCAGTCGTCGGTTCCTTTCTGAGCTCAAGGCTTGACTCACAGATATTTGTGCAGCTTTGTTGCCCCATACAGAACATAATTTCTGTATAATCTCCCGACTTATAGTCGGGGAGTGTCAAATTCTAGAAGCTAGCGCAGCAGAGCACTCCAAGTGCTAGGTCCAACAACTCCGTCTGGTTCAAGCTGGAAGTTTCTTTGTGCAGCTTTAACTGCCGCTTGGGTTGCTTCCCCAAAAACCCCATCCACTGTACCTTTCAAAAATCCAAGAGCTATCAGTCGCTGTTGTAGCTGTCTTACTGCTGGGCCACGCATGCCCTCTCTCAATATTGGTAAGGTAACATTGGCAGGCGGCTGTCTTACCCTTGCTGGTAAAGTGGCAGTATTGTTTGTTCTCTGGTTAAGAGTACTAACTGTTGTTGATAGCGAAGAGGGAACCGGGAAATCTGAGGCTGATGTTGAAGCTGAAGTTGGAGGAGGGAATTCAACTGCTGTACCCCGATTAGGGTAGAAGGGTGGAGAAGGGATTTCAGACAAGGGCAGATTTGGAAACAGACGCTTCCAAGTTTCCTCTCCCACAATACCATCGGGATTTAGACCTGCTGCTCGTTGGAAATTAGAAACGGCGATCGCACTTTCTTCTCCATAAAAGCCATTGACGCTGCCAGTATAATAACCCAAAAGTTTGAGAGCTGCTTGGAGTTCAGATACAAAATTACCTTCACTACCAGTTTGGAGAGTCGGTCGCCTATCTACCACTGATGGTATCATTTGAGCAAGCTTTTGCGACTTAGAATTGTCTTCAACAGCCATAGCTGGCAACTTACCATAGTGAAACGCCAGCCAACTCAAACAACTCGACAATAAAATACCGATAACTTGAACAGTTAACGATAGGAGCCTAAAAAGCTGGTAGTTTCTATAAAAAGCTGTACTCATAACCATCCTTTTTGTAAATTGGTCTTAAGTCTTCGGTTTTACAAGATTTATATTCTTTTCTGCCGAGTGGAGTAAAGCCAAAGCTGTCTTTGCTTGTTGGTGTTACTTTCCCTATCCCCATTACCAAATGCTTGGCAATATCCCCAGTTATAGCAACGGACATGTCGGTTAGGACATCGTATTTTGATTCAAAGGGAACAAGGAATAGGGAACAGGGAACAAAAAACAACAGGTAACAAGGAAGTGTCGTAACAGCTGTGGCGACTGCTATAACCAACCCTTGCTCGGCGGTTGCTAGTCAGACTCTTGATAGAAGAGGGGGATTGGGTGGAACAGATTTGTAGAACTCGCTTTCACTGTCGTCGGGGCATAAATTCTACAACATCCTGTCTAATCGTGACGTCGTAATTGCCAAATAAGTCTTGTCCAAGCAGTCCTAGGGGAAGTGAAGGGTGAATCGTGACAAAAAGATTGTTTGCCACAATGCCTCCGGTAGAGACAGAACTCACGCGCCCCCTAAAAACTCTAATTCTACCTGCTGCTGTATCCACAAGAACAGTTCCTTCAGGTAAGACTCCTAAAGCTTTTGCCATTTGGGGAGTGATTGCAGTGCCAGAAGCACCAGTATCTAAGAGCATTTCAAAGGTTCTAGTACCATTAAAAGTTACTTCAATTACGGGAATGCCAGCAGCTCGACGTATGATTGGGGCTTGAAATACCCCAGGGCTTGTTCCACTACAGAGATTGTCTAAGTCAATAACTTGACCATAGGCATCAGTCATAAAACATGCTGAGTCTTCTTGGGGGTGAGCAACAGTAGGGATTAAAGTTACTGAGCCCATCATCATCAACGCTGCCAGAAGTTGGCTTTGGCAATTATGTTGCACGCCTTTTTTCCTAAAGTTTTTTTTGGTATCAAGCACAATTAGCAATCGGCCCTTGGCCTCAATCTTGTAACCAATCATTTTATTGTTTTGCTTCGCCGCGCATTCTATGTGAAAGACCTCACCTGTTACCGACTATTTATTGGTGGGAACACTCAAAAGGGGTGAGCGAAAAAAAGAGTGGGGGAACAAGTAAGCAGACGCTCCAGACGCAGAGAATTGAAATTCCAACCAAAATTTCGCTCACCCACTCAAATGCCCTCTATAGATTCAACTACAATGACAATTTAATAAAATGTTATCATAATTTATTGAATTATGTTATTCTTAGCAGCAAGGTGTACACAAATTTAGATTTAATGATGTTTTATAAGCCTTGACACAGTAAAAAATTTCGCGTCTGGAATCAAACTCCACGTCCGTACTTAATTTCATTTCTTGATTCAGCAACTTCCTGATGAGTTGAGAAAACTGGTACAGCGAAGCATTAGCATTCCACAGGAGAAGCCTACATGTCTAATTCTACTTATCTTGATCATCTAACAAGCAAGTCAGTCCTTTTTTGAGTAGCTTGGCAATTGGCTCCGACAATACCTCTTGGGCAATCGCAAACACATAAAATATTGTTGAAGTCAGTAAGTTTTCTAAAGCAGATGTATGCGGGAAAATCCTTATCAGTGCTGCTTACTGGGGCTAAGGTAAAGTAAGAACACAATGATATCCTCCCGCTGCTCAACTTTCCTATCTTTAGGCTATATTGGTGGATTGCTAAGCATCATTACTTAGGTTTGGAGTTTCCTTGCCATAGGCTGTTGAGGTCATGCATAACATTTTACGAAGAACTTTTTGAGGATAAGCTAAAGATGAGAAGAGTTTTGCTGATTGATGACAATCGTTTTCAGTTGGAATTCATGGCTACTTACCTACGCCAGAGTGGTTACAGTGTTATTTTGATCAAAAACCCTAAAGAAGCACTTGCTGTAGCGATTGAAACTCAGCCGGATTTGATTATCACAGATGTAGTGATGAAAGGTTTGAGCGGCTTTGAATTATGTCGTTGCTTCAAGAGGCATCCGGCTACTGCCAGATTGCCAGTGGTAATTTGTTCTTCTAAAGATCAAGAAATTGACCGTATCTGGGGACTTAGGCAAGGTGCTCATGCCTACTTAACTAAGCCCTTTTCTCAACAACAGCTAATTCATACTGTTAGTGAGGTTTTGGCTACACCTAATCGTCAGCGTCAGTCATCAGCTCAATTGTCCCAATAGTACTGTGACACTTCTGAGTTAAACCTGAGATTGTAACAGGGGCTTCTCCATTACTGGAATAGGTCGAACTCAGATTGATTATAGACCCACTCCAATTGCAAATATTGCTCTAATAAAGCCAATAACTTCTCCTGTTGAATGGGTTTTCTCAGAAAAGCGTTGCAACCAAGGCGCTTACTTTCACTATCCATGATTTCAAAAGAGCTAGCAGAGAGGGCAATAATTGGTAAATCCTGCATTCCTGGTATTTCTCGGATTTCTGGCACCATCGTAAAGCCAGTTTTGATGGGCATAAATAAATCAGTCAAGATCAAGTCTGGTCTAATTTTTTGAGCTATTTCTAACCCTTCCATGCCATTTTCCGCAATTGCTACTTCAAAGCCAATCCCTTCGAGCATATGAAGCAGCAATAAACTATTTTCTGGTTGGTCATCTACTACTAGAAGCTTATGTCGTTGTCCTCGGTAAGTAATTAGTCTAGGTTCAATCTTAGGTTGCGCTTTTGCAACAACTTCAACCACAGGGAAAGTTAAATCAAACCAAAAGGTTGAACCCTTGCCCAATTCACTTTTTACTTTTAGTTCATTCCCCATAATTTGAACCAGTTGCCGAGAGATAGCTAAACCCAAACCTGTCCCAGATTTCCGATTTTTGCTATCACCAACTTGTTCAAAGGGTTGGAAAATTTTCTCCAACTGAGAATAACTTATCCCTATACCTGTATCAATAACTTCAAAACGAATGGTTGCTTTGGAAATAAGGGTGAATACTTCCGGTTCATCAATAACACTAACCTGGAGCCTCACTTGCCCTTGCTCAGTAAATTTGATGGCATTGCCCAGCAGGTTGATCAGAATCTGCCGCAACCGTTTCTCGTCTGCATGTATACCATTAGGTAGATTATCTTTTTCTTCGTACTCAAACCAAATATTTTTTTCAAAAGCTTGCATACGCATCATACCTACTATCCCCTGCAAAAAGGTTGGCAAGTGAAAGTCGGTTTGATAAAGATCCATCTTTCTAGCTTCGACTTTGGAGAAGTCTAAAATGTCGTTAATCAGGGTCAAAAGATGGTTTCCACTGCGCTCAATAGTTGTCAATCCTTTGATTTGTGGAGGGTTTAAGTTACTAGCATTCTTGAGGAGCTTGGCATAGCCTAAGATGCTATTGAGGGGAGTGCGTAGATCATGGCTCATTTGAGCAATAAATTGACTTTTAGCTCGATTAGCGACTTCAGCGACTTCTTTTGCTGTGGCTAATTCGACGGTGCGTTCTTGAACTCGGATTTCTAAATCCTGATTAGCATTTTCTAAAGCTTTAAAGGAATCGTCTAACTGTTGAGCCATCCGATTAAAGGCTTTAGCTAAGATACCAATTTCGTCATTACTTGTAAATTGAGTTCGATGCTTAAAGTCGCCGATTGCTATCTGACTTGCTGCGTTGGTAATTAGCAGAATTGGTCGTGTAATTCTCTGGGAAAGTACATAAACCCCAATCAATAATAGTGCAACTGAACTCAATCCAATTAGTAAAATACCTCTAGCTAGTCGTTGTGCAGGAGTAAACGCTTCTTTCTGACTAATCTCAGCCAGTAATGCCAGGTTTTGTTTGTCTAGCCAGCGATAAACTCCGATCACTGGCACTTGATTATAATTTTGGTAAAGTCCAGCATCATTTTGTCCTTGTGTAGCAGCGTCAATGCCCAAGCTACTGATACCTTCAGGGTATTTTTGAGATTCAGGTCTTTGTGAGGATATAAACGAATTTTTTCTTTCCAATCGACCAACCAGATAAGTCTCACCACTCTCACCTAAGCCAGTACGTTCCCGGATCAGGTTATCTATTTCTGTCAGATCAAGAGTAATTGAAAGTACACCAATGCGGTTACCTAATTGGTTAAGAATTGGCGTGGCCAAGGTGATAGCTGTTTTACCAGTAATAGGGGAAGTATAAAAGGTTGGCTTGAAGTCATCTTGATCAGTAGTGAAGTAAGTAGTAGTGGAACCAAGCGGTTGATATTTACCCTCCATATCTTTGCTAGTTGAAATCATAACGATCCCATTCGTACTAAGAATAGAGATATCCTGTAGATTTGATTTAATTTTAGTTAAATTTGCCAAGTATTTGGAAATTTTGTTGTAGGCTAATTGGTATTCTTCTGGTTTTTCTTTTGCAGCATTTTTATTCAACAATAATTCAGTTGTCGCTTTTATTTCTGGCAAACTCGCAGACAAAACCACATCCTGGCGCTGAGTATTAAACCATTGATTAATTTCTTTATCTTTAATTGAAACTGCCAAACTTAATTGATCAAATACTGCTTGTTTCAGAGCATTTCTAGCTAAGAGGTAAGCGGTAAATGCTACAATGCTAACAGTTGTCAATGACAAGATAGAAAAGGAACTAACAAGTTTTAGTAGCAGGCTTTTTTTTAAATTTTTTATCATAAGTTTACTGAAAACTTTTAAAAGGAACTCTAGGTTATTTCCAGTCAGCGAAAATTTTCTTGATTTTCTCAATTGCTAAATTGGTAGCTTGTTTGCTTGACCAAGAATCTGCCGCAATTTTCCTAATCACTGTGCCCCAAACATTTTGAGAAGCTACTTCCCCATAAGCTGGATTAAATACCTGATAAGCTGGACGTGTTCTTTGTAATTGTTGGAGAGCAACTTTAATGTGTTGGTCAGCTGGATCCTTCCAAAAGGGATTATCAAAGAGTTTTGGCATTACAGGTAAGTATCTTCCCTGAGCTCCTTGCGTGTACTTTTGTAAGTTTTGTGGCTTGGTTAAATAGGAAAGAAATTGTTTAGCGACCTGCTGTTTATTAGATTGTTTAAAGATAACTGCCTGTTTAATTTCGACAACAAATCTCATTGGCTTTCCGCTAGGTTTATTCGGCCATTTGACTGTGGAAAGTTGCTGATAGTAAATATCTTTATCCTGTCTCTGTGAACCAGGAACAGACAGGGTATGATTGACAGTCATGAGGCTAGTACGGCTGAGTAAAGTAACATTATTGCCAGTGTTATCCCAATCGACGGACTCTGGTGGTACTTTTCCATTTTTATAGAAACTAGTGTATTGTTCTAAGGCAGCAGTAAGATTTTCAATAACCAGGGAATCGTCTAAATTTAATTGACCATTTTCGTCTAAAATTTTGACATCATAGGCTTCTAGAAATTGCTCAAAATTGTTATAAGTATCTAAGCTCAGGGACATGGGCATACCGATACCATACATATCTGCTTGAGAACTTTTATCCAAATTCTCTTGAGCCTGTTCCCAAAACTGCCAAAATCCTTGCCAATCTTTGGGAATTACTTTTTGTTCTAAGCCAATTTCTGTTAATATGTCTTGCCAATAATGAATATGTATTGCTGATTGCATAATTGGTACAGCATAGTAGCTACGCTTACCAACTAAATTGTTTCGGTAATTAACTCCGGAAACCACACTTTTGCTGTACAAATCTTTTAGAGGTTCTATGACTTCGGAAACATCTGCTAGCTTGTTATTCCATGCTAAACGCGGTATAATAGTCAGGTCAGCAATACCAGAATAAAAGATATCAGGAAGATTACCAGAAATGAGAGCACTTTCCATTTCTCTAAGAATATCTTTTTGTGGAATAATAGTAAGTTCAACCTTAATTCCACTCTTTTGTTCCCACTCAGTAATTATTGTTTCCAGTGCATCAGTTTCTTCGGGATAAAAACCCTGTTGCCACCAAATACTCAAGTCATTGCTCTGATTGACTTGTTCGACGCTTGATTGCTTGCTTGAGGATGTAGCTATCTGACAGCTAGCTAGTCCCAAACCAGCTGAGAACCAAAATAATCGATTGAATTGACGTCTACGCATAATCTCTTGGCCTTTAGATCACCACAATATAGTTAATTTCTCTAGATATACTTTTTACTCAGAGCTTGTAGCTAGTTTTAAAAATCTAATTTTTAGTCAAACAAGATAGAATTTAATAGATTTCCGGCAACTAAAAATCGAATTTCTAGGTTAGGCGCAAGATCTGAATTTTAAGTAATTACTGTGGTAGGTCACCCTTAGAGCCTGCTTGATAAGTTGTTCATGTAGCTCATCTACTCAGGATAGCAACTTGATGTAGCAGATGTAAATAGAGAGTTTTGTTATCACTAAAATTTGAGCCTACAATTTTACTGCCAACCTTTCAAAGTTTGGGGACTTCTAAATAAAAAAAATATCCCATTGAGGAGAAGGGCAGAGAGGGAGAAGATTCTTGACGTCATATTTCCAAGTAAATTGGATAATTTATTTCTTGGAGTTCCCTTGTAAGAATGACAGGTAAATAATTATGCCTATCTACTTATTTTATGCCAGAAGAATTTTCAAAAATTGCTCCTCGAGACTCTAGATTGAATTTAATTCCCTCCGACAGTCCTGAATTTTTTCCAAAAAGAGTATTTTTAATATTGGCGTAGTTGAGATTACTTCCGAATAAGTTGGCACCACTGAAATTACTTTGCTCCAGGTTGGCACCCTTTAGATTAACGTGACGTACACAAGCGTAGCTAAGATTAGCATTACTGAGATTTACATTGCTCAAGTCTACGCGGCTCAAGTCTGCATGAGACAGATTAGTATTGCTTAAGTTTGCACGGTTGAGATTGGCACGGTTGAGATTGGCCCCATTGAGGTTAGCACCGTTGAGATTAGCATCGCTGAGATTAGCGCCACTGAGATTAGCGTCAGTGAGATTAGCGTTACTGAGGTTGCTGCGACGCAAGTCAGCATCAGAGAGGTTGGCACCAATGAGGTTAGTCTCACTTAAATCAGAGCAATTTAAATCGGCACTGCACAGAGTTGCACTGTTGAGATTAGCATGCTGAAGATTAGCACTGTGTAGTTTTGCCGCAATCAGACTAGCACCACTCAGAGATGCTTGCCGCAGGTTAGCACGACGCAAATCAGCATTTTTGAGGCTGGCACCGCTCAAATCAGCACTATTCAAGTCGGCAACGCTCAATTGAGCAGTATTAAGCATGGCACTACTCAAGTTAGCTCTACCCAGTTTAGCAAGGCTCAAGTTAGCCTGAGTTAGGTCTGCACTACTTAAATTAGCACCGCGTAGGTCAGCATCACTCAAGTTATTATGGCGTAAATCAGTTCCACTGAGATCAGCGCCGCGCATTTCAATACCTTTCAATTGTGGGAAAATTCGATAGGCATTGAGATCGATAATACTCTGATGATCTGAATCTCTGACCTTAACTAAGTTATATTGAACATTCTCAGTATAAATTGCCAAGACAATATTAAAAGTTTCTAAGAAATGAATGAACCATTGACATTCCTGTTCAGGATAGTTTTCGTAGTAACGAATCAATTGAGCTAGGCAAATTTCTAGATGGCTGCGGACATACTTACAAATGAGAATTATTTTGAGCAGGGTTATTGCTAGAGTTAGAGGACTTTCTTGGTTGAGAAGTAAAATAAATAGTAGAGAGGGTTCTCGTCTATCTTCAGTAGTTAAAAAACTAATTAATTTTCTACAGGTTCGCAGCAATAAATCCACATTTAGTATTTCTTGATTATAACTCTCATAGAGAGAGTTTATTTTCTCAGAAAGCGTGGTATTGAGGATTGTTAAAAACTGTTCGTGCTTAACAGAGAAAATCAAATATTTATTGAGATTTTGTTTGAAATCTCTGTATTTTAAATCCTTGGTTTGCTGGGTAAATATATGAGCATAGTTCTCATAGCCAAATAGTATATCTTTGGCTACAATGTTTTTAATTAAACGAATTACCACATCCCCAAAAATTGTAGGGTTTAAGTTTTTTTTGAGGGTTGGTTTATCTTCTTTGAGAGTAGGAGAATCACAGCGTACTGTGTACATTGCTAGTTCAAACTTAAATTTTTCCTTAAGCCGTTTTGATAGATTTCTGGCAAGTTCGCGCTGCTCTAGAGGATTCTCTGAATTTAGGTATTGAGGAACTAATAAATAAGAGGCGTAACGATGACTCCAATCACCTAGATTGTTAGATTTGTTTGGTAAAGCATATAGTTTAAGTTCTTGATAGTCATCACTCTTGACAAAGTTTACTATCCAAATTTGCAGGCGATTGAGACTACGAGATAAAGTATGGGAATTAATTTTTACATTTGACAGTACTCGAATCAGTTCCTGTATATATTTATCTTGTCTTCCTAAATGCCAGTTATTGACAAGAATGTAGCAAACTCTTTTTAGAGTATTTTTAAAATCTTCTTCGTTGTTGTTGAGAATAATAGCGTATACAGCATTGACAACTTCAGAACTATCAGTTGCATAGCCACAAAAAAACAACTGCTCGAACTCCATTAATACAGTTTCTGGAGTAGTTATTTTAGTAAGATTCAAGAAAAAATCGTAAATTACTTCCTGGGCTACAGGAATACCTTGCTGCTGAGCCTGATTGGCTTCATCAAGGTGACTATTCTCAATTTTATCGGGTAAGATGCGACCATTCATAGCAATTCTTAAAGTCAAAGAGCTATGCTTAATAAACATGCTATCCCTTTCATAGGAAGTCATGTCCAAAGGATTCAATGCCCCTGTAATTAAGCTGACTGCTGGAAGAGGTTAGTTTTTATTTAGTTAAAAGTTGTCAGTCAAGTGGTGGTAGACAGAGAAGTTGAGAGTAAATAATCCCCAATTAATAATTGATAACTATTCACTCGATAGTACTGCTACGAAAAACCTACTCAACTCTACTAAAACCTGTTCAAAGCTAGTAGTTTTGATGTTTTCTTCCTGCTTCAACCAAGGGAGTCGGCTCCTACTTGTCCACAGGCAAACCCCCTATAGCCTAGGGTTCTAATGGCTTTACCTTGCCACTTGGGACACTCGCCAAATTAAGCGCGGCGTTTAAATCCCGATCAACAACATAACTACACTTGCAGCACACATAAGTGCGCTCCGAAAGCGGCATTGGCTGGATGTTCCCGCAGTTATGACAGGTCTTAGATGATGGATACCACCTATCAACCAACATCACCCGATTACCATAAAACTGCTGCTTGTATCCCAACTGACGCCTAAATTCATAGAAGCCTAAATCGCTAATTGCTGATGCTAATTTATGGTTAGCTATCATGCCAGCTACATTCAAGTCTTCTATGTGAATGACCGCGTATTTCCTGCTCATTTCCGTTGTGGTCTTGTGCAAGAAATCTTTACGAATGTTGGCAACATGGGCGTGGGTTTTAGCTAGCTTAGCGTAGTGCTTTTTAGCGTTATTTGATGCCTTGACACCTAACCGACGATTGCCTAATACTTTATTTCTGTTGCGCCACTGTTGTTTCCCTAGCTTGGTTTTCGCTTTCTTATAGGACTGTGGTGCAACGTATTTGGAACCGTCCGAACAGGTGGCAAAGCATTTTACGCCCAAATCTACCCCTGTTGGTTCAGCTACTTCATGCATTAGAGGGGGCAACCTCTCAGCATCTACCGAGAAAGACACGAACCATCTTCCTGCTGTTTCACTGACAGTAAAGGTCTGTGTCACGTAGCGACAAGGTAACGATTCCTTGAGCCTGAAAGTCCCCAGGGTGGGGATTTTTATCTTTTTTCCCGCCTCAAGCAACACCTTGCCGTTACTTGAATCAACCGTAAATGAACGCTTATTTTTTTGGCGCTTAAACTGAGGGCATTTTCCTAATCCTTTGTGCCAGCGAGTGAAAGCGTTCTTTAAGCTAGCAAAAGAGTTTTGGTACACTCTAGATGACAGCTTGTTAGTCCACTCAAGTCCTGGTTGTTTTTTGGTAAAACCCGTGAAAATCTTTTTGATTTCATTAATCTTTTTACCAGAACCACCTTTGTACTCTTTGTGGTCTAATTGCTGCATTAAAGAAAGACCGTGATTGTAGACGAACCGGGAGAATCCCGCGTGTTGAGCCATCTTGGTCTTCTCTTTATTATTCAATTTGAGTTCAACCTTAATGGCGTACATTTTATCCCCCTATAATCTACTCTGTTTTAGACTAATTGGCTTGATTTTTGGCTACCATAATTTGAGCCTTCGAGTTTCTACAGTTTGAGCAGGTTTTAGCAGGTTCTGGGCTATTAGCAACTACCTCACCTAATTGGTTTTGCCTCTGATGAGAGACATTCAGATTGTGAGCCATTAAAACAATTTTTCTAGAAATTGCAACTTTTCCGCAGAATCTAAATTATGCGAGCATTATTTACATACAGGGGTATAGAGGGATTTTCCAGTCAACAAAATAATTAATTCTAGGGAGCTATCAAGAAAAGAATATATAATTATACTCCAAATGGAGTAAATTCGGCAAACATGGGAACTTCCTATGCTCATTTTTGATTGCTATAGCAGGGGGCAGGAGGCAGAGGGTGAGCGAAAAAAAGAGTGGGGGAACGAGTAGCAGACGCTCCAGACGCTCCAGACGCGGAGAATTAAAATTCCAACCAAAATGGAGCTCACCCGAGGCGATATATCGCCTCTCTACATTCTTTTTCAGCAGATGTCTATTTTTTTTGTATGTTGTAGCTTGAAAATACTTTCATCAATGAACTATGAGTTATTAGCCATGTTTGCGCAGCATGCGCGGAGCGCGTATCATGAGCTATGAACTATCAGCTAAAAATCCCACATCACCGGATTATCATCCAGATGATCTGTAACTATCCGCCCAATCATATCTATTTCTTGCAGTTCTTCAGCAGAGAGTTTAACTTCAGCAGCCTTAGCGTTGTCTATAGCTTGTTCTTGATTACGTGCCCCTGCAATTGCCTGAGTTTGAGGCTGGGCAATTAACCAAGCTAGAGATAACTGGGCAAGGCTGCATTGATGACGTTGGGCAATAGGGCGTAGTTTGTCTAGGGCTTGTTGGGCTCTGGGTAAGTTTTCACTATTAAAGAGTTTATTTTTGAGGCGATTGTCGCCTTCGGCGAATTTATGAGTTGAGCTAAATTTGCCAGTTAGTAATCCTTGAGCTAGGGGAGAGTAGGCGATGATCGAGATATTGTTCTCGATGCAGTATGGTTGAGCATCTTTTTCTACCTGACGCCAAAATAGTGAGTAGGGCGGCTGTAAACTATCGATGCGCCCGTATTGTGAGGCCTCTTCCAATTCGGCGCGGGAGAAGTTGGAAACGCCAATTGCTCTAATTTTGCCTTGTTCTTTTAATTTATTGAGGGCGCTCATGGTTTCGGAGATAGGGACAATTTCGCTATTGAAGTTACCAGAGGGCCAGTGAATTTGGTAAAGGTCGATATAATCAGTTTTAAGGTTTTTGAGTGAGCGATCGCAGGCTTCGATTACTTGCTCGTATTTAAGATGATTGGCAAAGACTTTGGAAGCATAAACCACTTGCTCTCGAACCTCGGATAGTGCTTCGGCAACAACTCGCTCGGAGTGTCCTTCGCCATAGACTTCTGCGGTGTCAACAGTGGTGATTCCTGCTTCAAAGGCGGCGCGGATGGCTTTTATGGTGTCTTCGTCTTCAATCCCTACCCACATGCGCTTACCAGCTTGCCAGGTACCCATGATAATTGGGGTAATTTTTAGCTCAGAGTTGCCTAAGGATCTTGTTTCCATAGTTTGGCGTAATCCTGAAGGTTGGTTGTTGGTGGCTCCCTATGGAATTATAAGACGAAAGAGAGGGGGGGGATGGGGGGATGGGGAGATGGGGAGATGGGGAGATGGGGAGATGGGGAGATGGGGAGATGGGGAGAGGGGGAGAGGGGGAGATGGGGAGATGGGGAGATGGGGAGATGGGGAGAGGGGGAGATGGGGAGAAGATTCTTTAGGTAATATTTCCAAGTAAATTGGAT
>JAAHGS010000133.1 GCA_010692645.1 Symploca sp. SIO2E9 | reverse complement strand
CTCTCTGTACCGAATGGCACTAAGTTAAGCGTAAACTACTGATATAACTGGCTTTTGGGTGTGGGGTGTGGGGGGTGGGGTGTAGGGCATGGGTAATTTTGAAGATATCTAACTGTTGGAGGCAACTAAAATTCAATTGTCTTTAACACTACCCCCTACCCCCAACACTCTGCCCTGACAAGGTTTCACCTTATCTTAGTGCCATTCCTCTCTGTACCTTTGACTTACAGCTGGAGGTGCGGTGGGGTAGGTAGCCAGCGAGTTAGCCTTTTTAAATAGGAATAATAGCTAACAGGCAATAATAATTCTCAAGCTATTGCCTATTAACTATTATCCATTTCTTCTTGGTTAGAGGGGTGCTTAACAAAAATTTTATATACCCCATCAATGAAACTATTTTATGGATTCAATAGCAGTATCCTCTGCTTTCTGCTGTTTACTACTCCAGTTACTGCTAATCAACTTACAACTGAGACTCTAGAAGAAGATTCCTCTCCTAGAGATATTCTTGATTGGTTTACCCTCAAGACAATTGGGCAAAGGATTACTATTACTGGCAGAAGGAGCACTCTCACTCCGCAGACTGATTTTACAAGATACCAGGGAGAGTTAACAACTGTTGGTACAGCTTTTGGAGGCAATTGGTTTGTCGGTATTCAACAACCCGATTTCAGAGATAGAAGTACTTGGCGGTTGGGTGAAGCCCAGTTTCTGCTGGAAACTAAACAAGCTGATTATGTAATTGGTTCCCAACCTGAATTTTGGCACAGCAAGGAAGGGGATGATTATTGGGGTGTTACTGCCATCAGGCGCTGGGGATTTGCGCCGCCGAAAACGGCGAATCATCTTGAGTTCAACCCCAGGCAAAGGTTACGGGCTTCCCAACTAAAGCGTACTGTTTCTGGAGAAGCGACACCAGGTACTTTGGTGCAATTGAAGAAAGGATTAAGTAAAAATGTTTTTGCTGAAGTTTTGGTAGATGCTTCTGGGAGATACCGCTTTGAAGATATCCCAGCTCCAGGCAACTATCGCCTCTTCCTCTATGCCAATGGGCAATTGACAGCTAAACCCACAATTGAGGAAGTTAATTTGTCCAGCCTGCCTGAACAATTGCCTGCTGGTGCCTCCGCTTTGGCTGTCTCTGCTGGCTGGAATCGGGAAGTCTCTACAATTTCTGTAAATAGTAGTTTCTGGGGAAAGTTTACACAATTTCAGGCAGGAATTTCCTATCGCTTGGGTGTATCAGAAGGTTTGACTTTGGGATTGGGTTTGGTTTATGAGCAGTCAGTAAAGGGGTTAGCTGAATTATTTTATCAGCCTACTGGCTCAACTTTGCAGGTGGAGGTTTCTGCCCTAGTTAGTAAAACAACTTTAGAATTTAGGACTAATATTCGATTTGAGCCCTTCCCCAATTTCCAGCTTAGTTTTATTAGTGTTAGCGAAGCTTTGCCCCAAGGTGTTCGACTCTCTCAAGAGTTTAAAATCAAGTGGAGGATATTGTCTGGCTTGACTTTAACGGCAACAGCTAATATTCAAGATGAATATATGACTGCTGGAGTAATTTTTAAACATAGCAGTAGAAATTTATTGACCTCTGCCAGTATCAACTTGGATGCCAATAATAAATTACGGTGGAGTTTTAATTCTCGCCTAGGGCCTTTTAGCCTCACTCATCAAGGCAATCAAATCACTACGAATTCAGAAATTGTCTATAGCTTGTTTGACAAAAGCTCCAAGAGTACAGAACATTCATTGCTGCTTAACTATAAAACTCGCAATTTTAATACTAACAACGATAACCTCGCTAGCTTGGGTTGGCGCTATCGCTCACCAGAAAAAGTAGGGAATAGTAAACATTTATTGGAAGTGGACTTAGCCTATGGTATTGGTTCTCAAGGTAACGGTATTATTACCTCTGTGGGTACAGCATTGATTCCAGGCTTAGTGTTGCGCCTGCGCTATCAGGAAGTGTCAGTTAATTCTGATGCCAATACTTTTAGAATTGAGTTGATTCCTAATCTTCTTGATTAGTGGTTTCTCTGTTCATAGTTTCTGCATAGTCCATGAACTAAACTGTTACGCATTTATAGCAGTCGCCACAGCTGTTAGGACACTTTCTTGTTCCCTGTTAAGAGTTCCCTGTTCCCTTTAAATCAAAATAGGATGTCCTAACCGACATGTCCGTTGCTATAAATCATATATTTATTTGATATTAGTTAATAGCTGAAACTCTTGTTCATTCTGCATCCTGCCTTGCTGTTGTACATTTTTAATGCACAACAGCTTATGAACTAATCCACCTATCTATACTAAAGATGCAAGTTAAATCTCTGACAGCTTAACCTACTCCCATTTGTCGTTCCCACTTGTTTCTAATTGTATGGTAATTACTGTAATAAGCTTGAGGGTTAAATCCTGGCAAGGGTTCATAGATGTCAATTTCCTGCCACAGTGGAGTTAAACGCTCCAAAAATCCTATCGATTGTTTAACGATTTTTTCTGGTTTTAGCCAGTATTTTTTCTCTTGAGTTGTGGCGTGGGGTCGCAGTTTATTCTCATTGCCAGTATCTGTAGTGCTAACATTGATAAACCGCCCCCTGATCAGTCCTCCCCACTCTTGTGAGGTTGCTAGGTCTTTGATATAGTCCCTTAAAGTATCTTTGGCGTAAGTGTAGGAGCGCCAGAAGGGGATTTTGTATTTATCTGTAATCGAACCAAAGCCACAAAGGGCAAGTCTCGTCTGATAACCACGTTGGTGTTCTCGGTTGAGTTTTTCTACTAGGGGCTTGACTACATTCACAAATGTATGGTAGTTTGAGCTGAATATCTCTTGGTCAACCTTTGTTTGAGTATAGTTTAGAGGTTTCTGACTGCACTCATTTTCGTATTTAAATTTACCTACACCATGAATCACCATGACATCGGAGAAACTCGCAAGTTCAAGCTGATTGACCGCTTTTTCTGTAGCTTGGCTATCTAGTAGGTCAACTTGGCAGTGTAAGGCTTTTGTTACCATAGGTGATCTAGAAACGGCCAGGCAATCTGTATGCTTTTCTTGCAAAAAGTGTTTCACAAAGCAGTTGCCCACAGCGCCATTAGCGCCCGTGATAATTACGAGTCTAGAATTCATGAATTTTATTTAAAATCGAAGTAAATTTTCTGTGTTTATTGTTGTTAGATCACCAAACCAATTTTCACAGAGCGATTGCAGAGGCAATAAAGGCTCCGCGCTCTGCCATAGTGTATAAACCAATGTGGTGAGCTATCTTCTGGGGATGGATAGCAGTTTTAGGTAGAGACAACTTATCAGCTGTCTCAGCTGGAAGGTTGTAGGTAGAACATCCTTCAGTATAGACGGCAATATCCTTTAACGCTGCTATCATACCATGATTGCGCACAGATAGCATGGTGACGACGAAATCCATCACACAGATATCTGTACAAATCCCAACTACCACTAAGGCTTCGAGTTGGTGCTGGTTAAGCCATTGCAGTAGGGCGTTGTTGCCAGATTCTATATCAATAGAGCCAATAAAGCCGTTGATGCAGTCTTTGTGAATTAGAGTAGCATTGGGGCTATCGTAGAGCCATTCTAGTTCTGGGACGAGGTTCTCTTCTCCAGAACCTTTCTCACAATGAGCAGGGTAGGGAGGTTCTGGTTTACCTGGTTCATGGGTATCTAAAAAAGCCAAAACTGGCCAACCTCGTTCTGTAAAAGCTCGTGCGAGGCGATCGCTTTCTGATACCATAGTGGCGATTTGTTTGTTTGGTTCTGTCGGTGCTAAAGAACCATAACCAACGGTGCAAAAGCCATTGACGACATCGACGATGATTAAGCCTGCGGGGCGATCGCCTATAGTATAGGGTTGAGGGTCAACTGGTAAGGCAGCTTCAATTGCTGCTAAGGTAGAGTCGTTTGTATTGATAGCTGTGACCATTGTTAACTCCTCGGTTTTCTGGGAAAAACCCTTCCATCAAGGATTTCCTTGACTGACTCTGGAATTATAACTGTTAATTGTCAAATATTTCTTTATTTTCTGGATTCAGTTCCCCATTAGGATTACGTTCGAGGCGCAAATCTCGGTTCGCGGTAGCAAGAAGTTGAAATTGCTGCTCTGTAACTTTGAAGGTTGGGGGAATATTAATGCTATTCATCTTCGATTACATAGTAGGTGGGTTAATTATATGATTTATATTCATATAATCTTGACCTTTAACAATCAAGACACCATGTCCTTCATAGCGAAACTCATGGTAGACCTTCACTATGGGAATTGTCATCCGAGCAACTAATCCCAATCGATTATAAGAAGATTGGTTAGGTAGGGAGCCGTGAATAACATTTTCACCAAAAAGGAAAAACTCACCAGCCTCGAGTTCGATGTTAATAAGATCATTTGAATCGACATACTTAGGATCGGTAACAATATCGAAATCCTCTTGGTAACCTTCAATTTTTTTGAAAGGCGGCAAGCTTGGATAGATACATTTATGGGAACCAGGTAGGATCTGCATACACCCATTTTCAACAGTTACCTTATCAAAAGCAATCCAAGCATTGAGATTGATTTGTGGTTCAATTGGGAAAAAATAAGTACCTTTATGTAAGGGAATTTGTGTTGTTTCACCAGGCTGCTTGCCAAAAAATTCTGTTTGGGCCGTTGCTTCAGCAGACGGTTTATCAAAAAATTCAGAAAACCATAAAACTAAATCTGGTCCCAAAATGCTAGCGATCCTTTCGACTATGTTTGGATGGGAACAAAGATCGTAAACAAGGCGACTATCAGCATGGCGATCCAGACGGGGAATTCCCATAGGACCACTTTTCGACAAAACCTTAGCCCGAATGGCAGCCTTAATTTCAGACATTTCTTCAGGCGAACATAGTTTAAATGGTCCACAGTAACCTTGATCGCGATATTGAGCTGCTTCAGCAGGAGTTAGTGAGATGGACATATTGATCTTTAGAAAGTAGCAATTTGCTTTAAATAGTTTTCTTGAATCCAGATACTTTTTATTTGAAGTTAAAGCATCTTTATATTTCTGTAAGCTATGTTAATTATTGTTTTCCTGAACACCTCTCACAACCACAATTCTGAACAAAGAGTCATTTTCATTTAAAGAGAACTCAATGGTTTAATTTGTACTAACTTTGTTGAGTAGTTAGAGATTCCTGTAATTCTTTATATTCCTTGACAATAATCTCTTCAAGCTGCTTAGGAAGCCTCTGATAGGACAAATCTATTTCATTATATTCTTTCCACAGTTTCTGATAGATATTCTGCTCCAAACGAGCTTCTTGAAGATAGCAATCAACTGCTTTTCCTGAAATTCCTCGTTCAACACATTTTTCAAAAGCCAGTTTATTTTCTTCGATTTCCCCCACACATTCAAAAGCATTATGATTTTCTAGTCCCATTAATTGTCGATAGTAAAGTTGTAGTTCCGGAGAGTCCAACAGATTTTTGTGATTAAAGATAGAGTAGACATCCTTGAGTTGTTCTGGTTTCAGATAAGCCATGTAAGACAAATAGACGTAAGCACATTTAGGACATAACATACACCAAGGCGGTTTTATGTTACATGAATAAACATTTTTTATGTCATTACCTCGAACTTTTTGAGCTAAAAGCTGATACACCAATACATCTGAAAGAGGCTTTATTAAACTAAAGATTATAAAGTTTTCAATAAATTCCCCTTGAATATATTCTTCATAAAGAATTTCGCATTCAGTGGTTTTAGGCCAAGCATGATTTATATTTTGATTTCTTACCCTTACATGTTCCTTATCTGAACTTTTTTCATTTCCATAACATAGCATCGTGTATTTATACTGAAGGATAATAGGAAGGATTCCAAAGGCTCCGTAAGCAAGGGGCAATGACTCATAATCTTTGGTTCTAGAAACTTCTAAACCCTCCACTCCATGAAGTTTAGCTGCTGGAGAGTTAAAAAATGATTCCATAACGTACTGACGATGAATTTTGCTTGGAGGATTTTGGAGTTCATAAAGATGCTGTTCATTCAATTCAAGCTGCCATTCAGGATTAAGACCAGTATGATAATTGATATCGAAACTATCAAATTGAATACTGTGATCATCCAAAAGACGAGCCATCAAAAGACTATCTTTTCCTCCACCATTACATACAAGCAATGAAACTTCTCCAGGAGAGATTGCTATTGGATCTATTGGTACAGAAGAAATATTTTCTCCAATAATTTCTGCACCTTGGTAATCGAGATTACCAGACACATACTTCCACTGTCCTAAACATTGTTCAACGCTTCGATCCCACAGTTTTTTTAACTGAGGATTCCAATATTCTGAAAATTTTCCTAGGTCAAGATGAGTCGGTTTTAGACTTAAAATTTTTAATCCGTGAAATAATAAGAGGTGGAAATAAAGTTTATTCATATATTCTTGACTATACTCTTCTTCAAGTTGATGAAAATCAACTGTTGAATACCAAAGAGTAGTTGTAAAGGTTACTTCATGGAATTGATAAAGTAACGTAATATTGTGTTTTGATCTGGTATAATCAACTAGTTTTAAGATAATGTTCATAGTAGTTTTATCGCTATTTTTATTTTTTTACAATTGCCCAGCGTTTTTGTTTATTAAGTATTGATAACTACTTTTCCAAAAAAGAGCTTGCTCTGAAAAAACTTTTGAGCTTCCTTCATTTCCGACAAATTAAATACCTTAGCAACCAAAGGTTTTAAAAGAACTGTTTCTATATATCCAACCAAGCGCTGAAACACATCCGGTTCAAGGCGCGTTGCCCCAATCATCTCTAAATCTTTATAAATCAAATTCCGTAAATCTAGAGAAACCATAGGATTTCCAATTGCGCCGCAGGAAACATATCTACCTCTTGGTTCAAGAGTTTTCAGCAGAAGATTAAAATAATCTCCTCCGACAACATCCAAAGCAACAGTAATTTGATGCTGATCTAAATTGGATGCTAATTGCTGATCTCGCTGATAAACATAATCAGCACCTAAATCCTTAGCAAAAGCTTCTTTATTAGCACCAACAATCGCAATCACTTTGGCTCCGCGAATTTTGCTTAACTGGATTAAAGCACTACCTACACCACCGGAAGCACCCATAACTACTACCATGTCTGCCGCTGATATTCGTCCCTTGGTCAACATATTTTCCGCTGTCGAATAAGAGCAGGGGAATGTAGCCAATTCAATATCTGACAGCGATGAATTAATTGGATAAACATTAGTAGCAGGAACTACCGTGTATTCTGCAAATCCCCCATTCAATTCACTACCAATATATTGATAGTCATCTAAAGTTTCGTCGCGAATCCAACTGTCAACAATAACCCGTTGAGATATCAGTTTAGGATCTACATCCAAGCCAATTTCCACCACCTGACCAACGATATCAGCACCTTGAATCCGAGGGAATTCTATACCACTTTGCGCCCAGCAAGCGGAGTTATTAGAGTCATTTACTTTAGTATCTTGTAGGATATCTTGAAAACTATCCTCCGCAGCATACCAACCTGTGCGAGTATTGATATCTGTATTGTTGACAGAACAAGCTCCTACTTTAATTAACACCTCTCCCTGCTTGGGAATTGGTTTAGGGACTTGCGTATAAACCAGTTTTTCTGGTCCACCAAATCCGGTAAGAATAACAGCATTCATTAACTGGGTCATGGTTACTCACAATCCCTCTGATATAGAGCCACGCAAGATTGCTCTAACTGTCATTAAAATTTCTCCTAAGTGATTCTTACCACTCCCATCTTGACCACAACCCCAATAATAATCCTGAGGAGCATTTTCTACAATTACTTCCTCCCCTGTACTTAACAGAATTTCACGAATATCAGCATGGGTTTGAAACTTGCAGAGTAAACCTTGCTGCATGATAGAATCTTTAACTTCCTCCCAATCACTACGAAGAGGGCGAGTACGACTTCTACCCATTTTCGCCGCCTCTGCAGGAGTTTTTGCTAATCTGATTTCTTCAACATGGGGAGTACCAACAAATTTCTGTGCTTGGAAATAATGTTCTGAAGTTTGCCACCAGAGTCCATCAAGTTCAAAACCCTGTTGGGAAAAGTTGGAGAAACAACCATAGGGTTTTTCATCGGTGTTGTAAAAGTAAATAGTCATGAGTCAATCAATACTGATACTTCTACAGCAGACGGAAATGTAAAATACCCCATTGCATATAACCTTTTTGATAATAATCAATCCAAGGTTCAATGCTTTTGAGGGTTTTATCGGCAAATTCTGGGGAAGTAATTGTCACTACCTCCTGATAGCGCTTTCTTACTTCCTCACCAAAGCGTCGATAGTGAGTAGGCACATTTTCCGAAAGATCGATAAAATTCAGTTCCTCAAAGCCCAAATCCCTTAAAGTCTGACTATAAAAGCGATAGGAACCCATATTCTTGATTCCCAAACGCTCAAAAGCAGGTTGCAGCAGCCCTGGTGGACAAGTCTCACTTTGCATGGGATCAGTAAAAATTAACTCACCCCCAGTCTTCAAAACCCGCTTAACTTCCTCTAATACCTGAGTGCGATCGCTACTGTGTAAAATAGCATCCTGGGACCAAACAATATCAAAGGAATTATCCGGATAGGGAATATCCTCAAAACTACCTTGAATTACCTCCACCAACTGTTCTAAATTCTGCTCCTGGTTAAGTTGGCGATTGCGTTGATTTTGTCGCTCACTTAAATTGAGACAACACACCTGACAACCATAGCTTGTTGCCAGATACCGCGCTGCACCACCGTAACCAGCCCCTACATCAATAACTCGCGAATTTTGATTAAGATTTCTCAGAGTTTGGGCGATGGTTTCTACAGTACGCTGGGAAGCATCATGTATAGGTTCATTCGGTTGGTTGTAGATACCATAATGAATATGCTCCCCACCCCAGATGGCAGCATACAATTGGTCAGTTTCTGTGCCATCGTAATAGGTTTGTGCTGTCTTCACAGCCTCTGAATAAGTAGTATTCAACCAGCTATCTCCCTAAGTACTAAAGATAAAGAAAGTTGTGGTGATTTCCACCAACGTTCACCTTGGACTAAGGTATTAACTTGCCAACTCGATGAAGATTGAGGATAATCACTGCGGTGATGTCCACCTCTGCTCTCAGTGCGAAAAGCAGCACTTTTAAGAATTAGATAGCCAATATCTAAAAGATTAAAGGTTTCTGCTGCTATCCGCAGTTGCCTTTCAGCATCAGAAGAGAGAAACTTAACTGTTTGCTTGGGCGCTAAATTGAGTACATATTGACTAACATCCAAAGCTGCCAACTCCTCTCGCCAAGAACTAACTTGGGCGCTTGCTGACTCTAAAACTGCCTGTGAACGAGAAATCCCAGCACTTTGCCACATTAGCTGAGTTAAACTTTGCCTTACCAAGGCTATTTGTTCAAGTTCACTCTCCCAGTCTCCTTCCTCAATACTCAAAGAGGGAGATTTTTGTTTAGCGGAATTAGGCTCAATTTCAACCTGAGCTAATTGAGCCGCAAATACTAAGCATTCCAACAAAGAATTACTGGCTAAGCGATTAGCGCCGTGAACACCAGTACTCGCCGTTTCTCCAATAGCATATAGCCCTGGAATCGAGGTGCGGCTCATTAAATCGCAAGCAATTCCCCCCATCCAGTAATGGGCAGCAGGAGCAACGGGAATGGGTTGTCCTAAGACATCAATCCCCCACTGTTGACAAACATTAATAATATTGGGAAAACGGTAGTTAATTCGCTCCTTTGAAATTGAGTTTAAGTCTAGATAGACATGATTGTGACCAGTAGAAGTGGCAGTTTTTTGTAAGTGATTAAAAATTGCCCTACTGACTACATCTCTAGGAGCTAATTCCCCATCAGGGTGATAATTAAAAGCAAAACGATCACCTTGAGCATCTACTAAATGGGCTCCTTCCCCCCGCACAGCTTCACTAATCAGAAAACGCGGAGCACCTGGTTTAGTTAAAGCTGTGGGATGAAATTGGAAAAACTCCAAGTCACGCACAATTGCTCCAGCACGCCAAGCCAAGGCTACTCCATCCCCCGTACTAACTTCAGGATTAGTTGTCTGGGCAAAAACTTGGCCACCACCACCCGTTGCTATAATAACTGCGGAGGCTCTTACCCAACTAATTTGACCTTGGTAAAGTAGACTAATCCCCTGACAATGTCCTGTTTGCCGATTGAGCCACAAACTCAAAGCCAGTGCCTGAGATAGCACCTGAATATTTGGACGCTGCAAAACTTTAGCCGTAAGCCTATCAACAATTGCTCTACCCGTGGTATCTGCAGAATGTAGCACACGGGGACGAGAATGTGCAGCCTCGAGAGTCATTGCCAACTTTTGTCCGTATCGATCAAAAGCTACTCCTATCTCTAGCAGGGACTCAATGGCAGCAGCAGCATTATCTACTAAAAATTTTACTGCCTCGTGATCACAAAGACCTGCACCAGCATGTATCGTATCTTCAAAGTGTAGTGCTGGAGCATCAGAGGGGTCAATCGCGGCAGCAATTCCTCCCTGCGCCCAGTTACTAGAGCCTTGGTTAAGGCTGTCTTTAGTAATCAAGCCAATGCGTAAATGAGTAGGTAGACAAAGAGCGGCATAAAGTCCAGCGGCACCACTACCCACCACCAGGATATCGAACTGAAAGGGAAAAGTATCAGAATTTATTACTCTAGGGTTGGGCATGGTACCTCGAAGGAAAAAGATATTCTATGCTACCTCGTAGTTCGTTTGAGTTGATCAGCAAATTTTAAGCTCCCACAGGAGTAGAGGATAGTTCCAACATCCTTTGAATCGGTTGCCAAGCCGCCATACGGATATCTTCAGGAATGGTAATTTCTGGTGTTTTATTCTTCATTGCCAGATACAATTTCTCCAAGGTATTAAGTCGCATATGGGGGCACTCATTGCAGGCACAGTTATTCATAGCTGGAGCAGGAATAAAGTTCTTTTGCGGTGCTTTCTTCTGCATTTGGTGAATAATTCCTGGCTCAGTAGCAACGATAAATTCTTGAGCAGGACTCTGCTGGCAATACTTTAATAAAGCTGTGGTGGAACCAATGTAATTAGCGTGACGCAATACAGCTGGCTCACATTCCGGATGGGCGATAATTTCGGCTTGAGGATGCTCTATTTTCAGCTGTACCATCTTTTTCTCAGAAAAGGTTTCATGCACAATACAAGCCCCCTGCCACAAGACTAAATCTCGCCCTGTTTGTTCTGCCACATAACGACCTAAGTTCCGGTCTGGAGCAAAAATAATCGGTTGATCTTCAGGGATTTGGTTGACAATTTTAACGGCATTGGAGCTGGTACAAATAATATCGCTCATCGCCTTAATTGCTGCCGAACAATTAATATAGGAGATAACTAGATGATCCGGATGAGCGGCTTTGAAGGCTCCGAATTCTTGAGGAGGACAACTATCAGCTAGGGAGCAACCTGCGTTTAAATCAGGTAGGATTACTAGTTTATTTGGGTTCAGAATTTTTGCCGTTTCTGCCATGAAATGAACCCCAGCAAAAACAATGACATCAGCATTGGTGCTAGCTGCCTGTTGAGAAAGACCAAGAGAATCACCAATGTAGTCGGCAATATCTTGAATATCTGGTTCTTGGTAATAATGAGCTATAACTACAGCATTTAATTCTTTTTTAAGAACTTCAATCGCTGCAAACAAGTCATTGGGTATGGTCTCAAACTTGGGTAATGTTTGGGGTGATTCAGTTGCAAACATATTAAATGTTGAAAATTGACAATAAGGCAATACCTTAGGATACCTACCTATAATTATGGTAATACCCCACAATTTTCTACTGCTTTGTACAGCTTATTCCTTTTACCATAGTTTAAACAAAAAATAAACTGTAGCCGACTTCTAGATCAAGGCATCCACTCTAAAACAATCCCTACCCTACTATCCTTTTCTTCAATAGAATTTTGCTTCTGGATATCTGTAGATAAGCGCAGATGGCGAGTAACGGCATAACCAAAGGAAAGTGTGGTGATACCGACTTCCTCACTACTGCCAACAGAGACAAAACTCTGAGTAAAAGAGATATCTGCCGCGCCAGTACGAGACAAAACCAATATTAAGCGCACACCAACATTTAAGCCGTCTGTGGAATAGTCGCCAGTTTCCAAATTCCTATAACCCACCACTGGTGCAATATTAATGTAACTACCCAAGGGACGTAGATAGTAACGTAAGTCTACACCAAAGGCCTCGCGATCGCTATTGAAAGAAGTTTGATAATCAGCACTCAAAGTTAAACCAGTGCTGCCAATAAATACATCTTCGACGCCGACATTAAATCCCCCTGCTTGTTGAGTGGAGGGAAACTGGGAGTAACCCAACCGCAAGCGAGTGCGAAAACTGGGTTGATTGCGAATTTCTTCTAAAACATTAGGCACTTCCTCTAGCCAACGCTGTAAGACTGGAGAGCCTTCAATAATCTCTGGACTTAAATCCAACTCCTGTGCTGCTGATTCGATAGTTGTTTGAGACTTAGACTCTGGTAGGGTAGTGGGAGTTACTTGAGTCTGACTAAGATAATTGTCTTCTAAATCAATAGATGGGGCAAGTAAGGAGGTTTCACTAGCAGCTGTATCTGCAATTGCCTTTGGCGATAACCCTACAGCCCTCAGACCATCCTTCGGCAGGGTAATTGCTAGGGTAAGACTAATTGTCAGTATTGCTCTGTATAAGTAATGTATCCCAAACTGTTTCTTAATTCTGAACTCCTTGCCCAGCAGCTAAATAAAGAAAAAAAAGCGGTTCTCCAAGGGGCAGAACCGCCAAAATTAGAAGTTAGCGGAGCGAAATCTAACGAACAACGCCCTGGGCAGAAACCATCTCTATCGGCTTCATCAGGTACAGACGCACGAACTGCCAACCATTTGAGACGTAATAAGGCAGTTTTTGGAACAATTGTAGGAACTTGGGGGTTTTAGAGTTAACGATTGCCGTCAACTTCTGATTGTTCTTGATACATACCTCTAGACGATCATAGAACTCAGGATGTTCCACATTCAAAATTACTGGGAATACCCTGCCAGCAGTTTCGTTGGTTTTCTCAATTACATGTTTATCATACTCGCGGGCATCTAAACCAATCGAAGCATAGAAACCAGAACGTTGGATGTCATTGAGATACATAGTCGCAAACACCGACAGCAAGAAGAACCGGCTCCACAACTTCGCCTGCCAGTCGTTCAAACAATTCGGCTGTGCCCTCATAATCGCATCGAAGAAATCCCCATGCCGATTTTCATCCTGACACCAGTTTTCAAAGAAGCGGAAAATTGGATAAATGCGGTCTTCGGGATGGGCTTCTAAGTGACGATAAATGGTGATATACCGCCAGTAGCCAATTTTCTCAGATAGATAGGTGGCGTAGAAAATAAACTTAGGCTGAAAGAAGGTATACTTCTTGCTTTTGGTCAGAAATCCTAAATCCAGCGCCAGATTGAAGTCTGACATCGCTTTGTTAAGGAACCCTGCATGCCGCGCTTCATCGCGAGACATTAGGGTGAAGCATTCTGCCAGCACCGGGCTTTTATCTTTTAAGCGGCGTCCCAATTCCTTATATAGTAAGAATCCAGAGAATTCCGCTGTACAGGAACGTTCTAGAAACTCAACAAACAACCGCCGTTTTTCTCCATCAATACTGTCCCAGGATTTTTCAAACTCGGCATCCCTGACAAAATGATGGCGGTTGTAGTCAGCGCGAAACTCTTCAAGGATAGCTTCGAGTTCATCCTGATTAGCGGAGATATCCATCTGCGCCATGGCTTCAAAATCAGTGGTGTAGAATCGTGGCGTCAGGATAGTCTCCTGGGCTGGGATTTTCACCCCTGGTCGCATTTCTTCAAAGGCAGGTTTTTTGAGCGTATCTACCATGTCATCAGTTGCTCTTGATCTTTACCTTACAATTCTGAGTCGGGTGGTGTGCCGAGCTAGAGTACTCTAGGCAAGCCCAGACTGGACTGTATTCTGAGTCTACCAAGGTCTAGTGAGTGCAAGACACCTAAAAAGTTAAGAATTGCAAAGCTACTTAAAAATTTGTGACATTTCTCTAGTTCTATCTGCCCAAATTCTCGATAAAATGGTCAAGATACTCAAAGCAGCAGAAACTAAGGGAGGAAAATTATCGGTAACCCAAGCAGTGATGGCAACGGGAGCCAGTTTCAAGCGAGTGGAAGGGATACTCAATGAGATGAGCAAATCAGGGTATACCAGCATCACTAATGACCCTAGCACAGGAGTAGTACTATACCACTTCCACGAACTTTAGAGGTTTGCTGCTAATTCCTCGCTAACCACTTTTGAGCATTAAGACGCTGGAGGGTGTAAAACACCATCAACTCAAGGGTCACTTTGCGTTCATCAATCATGAAAGACTCTAGAGTAGTTGGTTTAGCACCATTTTTACCACAGGAGAAAGCCTTCTGTTTTTTGATGTCTTCCTCAGGGAAGTACAAGTTGAATTGGCGATTACCATTTTGCCATCTACCTACTACCTGCCAGCACTCACTACCTTGACTCAAGCCAGGAATTTTGATTTTGTCCTTGGCAAAAGTTACATCGATATCATTAATGCCCTCTTTAGCAAAGGCACTCTTCAAAGCTGGCAAATAATCTACTTCGATAAATTCAGCGAAGGGTTTGTCCTCAACTTTTGGGGCCTTGGGTTTTTTCGCTTTTGCTGGCTTAGCAGTAGCCTCTTGGGCTTGGGGTTGAGGATTGTTTTCTTCAGTCATAGCTCAAATAAATACTTAAATATATATCGAGAAGATTGCTTAGTATTACTACTTGTTCTATTTTAGAACTCCTGAGCTGAACAGAAAGAGACAAGATCATAAGCTATTGTTAAATCAATAACCCAATGCAATTCCTTGTCTCCTTTATCATTGGGAATTTCAGCCACCGGCAACTGCTGGCACGATGCTAACTTCATCGCCATCTTTGAGTACTGTCTCTGTACCTTGTAGAAAGCGGATATCTTCACTGTTAACGTAGAAGTTCAAAAAACGACGCGGTTTTCCCTGTTCATCGCACAGGCGTCCTTTAATCCCAGGAAAGCTAGCTTCTAGAGAGTCGAACAATTCATTAACATTGTTACTGCTGCATTCAACCGTCGCTTGTTCGTTGGTAAATGTTTGCAGAGTAGTAGGAATCAGAACTTTAACAGCCATAGGCATCTCCTTGTTTACAGGTTGGAGGTTATTATCTAGTATCCAATTGCAGATTGTAGAGAAATTATCCACACAATCACTCAAATTTCGGATAATTTTTAGACCAAGACTTGTTGCCATTCTAGGCGTTCAAGAGTTTGGGCCCTCTCTAATGCCCGCTCAAAACTATCCAGTTTTGGTTCAATTGTCAGTGGTTCACCGATGTAACCTTGAACCGCTTCCTGAGTTTTCAAACCATTGCCAGTAATGAAAGCAACGGTGGTTTCATCAGGGTCAATTTTTCCGGCTTCTACTAATTTCTTGAGGACAGCAATTGTGGTGCCACCAGCGGTTTCTGTGAAGATACCTTCTGTTTCTGCCAGTAACTTCATACCCTCAATAATTTCCCCATCGCTAACAGCTTCGATATTGCCCCCCGTTTTTTGAGCTACTTCCAGGGCGTAAATAGCATCAGCAGGGTTGCCAATAGCAATCGACTTAGCAATAGTGCTAGGCTTAACTGGGGTGATAAAGTCGCGTCCTTCTCGGAAAGCTTGGGCGATGGGTGAGCAGCCTTCTGCCTGCGCCCCGCTGAAACGGACATTTTTACCTTTCACTAGACCAACTTCAATGAATTCCTGGAAGCCCTTATAAATTTTAGTATAGAGGGAACCAGATGCTAGGGGAGCGACAATGTGGTCTGGTAGCTGCCAGCCTAGTTGTTCAGCAACTTCAAAGCCTAGGGTTTTTGAACCTTCAGAGTAGTAGGGGCGCAGGTTAATATTGACAAATCCCCAACCATGTGTATTTGCTACCTCGCAGCAAAGACGGTTGACCTGATCATAATTGCCTTGAACTGCCATGACTGTGGGATTATAAATTAGGGTCCCTAAAACTTTACCAGCTTCGAGGTCAGCGGGTATGAAGACGCAGCAGTCAAGACCAGCGTGAGCAGCGATCGCAGCGGTAGAATTAGCTAAGTTTCCTGTACTAGCACAAGATACAGTTGAGAAGCCCAATTCTTGTGCTCTAGTGAGTGCAACTGACACCACCCGGTCTTTAAAGCTGAGGGTGGGCATGTTAACGGCATCATTCTTAATATAGAGGTTTTTCAGACCCAGGCGTCGTGCTAACCGCTTGGATTTCACCAAGGGCGTCATGCCAGTACCGACATCAATAGGATTATCTGTAGCAACAGGCAAGAAGGGACGATAGCGCCAAATCGAATTGGGACCAGCTTCAATACTTTGTCTGGTTACTTGGCGTCTTAGCGCTTCGTAGTCATACCTCACTTCCAATGGACCGAAACAAAAATCACAGACATGCTTAGCCTGGAGTTCATATTCAGCACCACATTCCTTGCACTTGAGCTTTTCAAAAGTAGCAGATGTACTTGATAATCCTGGTTTGATCGTTTGGGTCATGGCTCTATATTCTCAACAATTGAGTGAATTTCCTTCAGCGTTCGCCTGATAGTAACATAGGCCGAAAAACCAGTCAAACATATCCGACTTTTTTTGTCGGGATTAGAATCCTTATACAAAAACTGACTGATATCTAAACCTTCTAAGTAGTCGGACATAAATAAAAGCAACTGTGTAAACAATTATGAAATCGCCCGGAGTTCCCTTACACCCCACACCCCACACCCTACACCCCACACCCCACACCCTGCCTCAACCAGCAAACTTTATCAATGTCGCAGGTACTTAATCCTTTAGCCGCCGCTGACGGGTGGAATTAACACCACCTCATCACCATCTTGAAGAATGGTTTCGGGTTCGACAAATTGGAGATTAATGCCAAAGCGGGTGAGGTGACGCCACTGTTCAAGTTCTGGATGTTCAGTAATTAAGTACTCTTGTACTATGTAAACTGGTGTTTCTTGAGGAAATTCCAATGTTAGTTCTGGCAAAGCATAAGCTTCTTGATAGGCTGCGAACAGTTTGACTATAACTTTAACTGAGGGCTTTGACATAAAGAAGTAGAAATTTTGTTTAACAAAAATTATCTCAACTGAATATAGCACTACGCATTTAGGTTAGGACATTTCTAAATCCAGCAAACCCTTTGATAGACTACTGTTCCTCACGGGGTGACAAGCAGGTTAAAGTCGATACAGGGTGTGGGGTGTGGGGTGTAGGGTGTAGTGAAAAAACTATGAGCAAGACTCCTAAAATTAAGATTTAGTTGTCAACAACACCGGGTGGATAGAAAATA
>JAAHGS010000132.1 GCA_010692645.1 Symploca sp. SIO2E9 | reverse complement strand
GGTGCCTATGTTTCAAATGGATAAGTATGGTTTGAGTAATGCGATCGATATTATACGCGGTCAATCTTATCACGCCTTTATCTAGGAGAGGGGGAGAGGGGGAGAGGGGGGGATGGGGGGATGGGGAGAGGGGGAGAGAGATTTTCTGTTTCCTTCTTCTGCCTCCTGCCTTCTGCCTTCTGCCTCCTGCCTTCTGCCTCCTGCCTCCTGCCTTCTGCCTCCTGCCTTCTGCCTTCTGCCTCCTGCCTTCTGCCTTCTGCCTCCTGCCTTCTGCCTCCTGCCTTCTGCCTCCTGCCTCCTTCCTTAAAATGACAGATGTAGATGAACAAATACTACAAAAAGAACGGGCTAAGCAAGTTGTAGAAACTTTTGTTTGGCGTTTTGGTGAGCCTCATTTGTTGCTGGCTTATCATGCTGCTTTGCCTTTGGTGTTGACTCCAGAATTAGTTAATTATTTACGTAATCAGTTTTTGCGAGGGCAACAGGTTCCTTGGGTGGCAGAGGTTGATTTGTTATTGTCTAATCTTTGCTCGCAGGTGGGATATGAATTGTACGCTATGGATACTCATATCAGGGCGTATCTATTGGAGGAAATGGAACAAGAACAAGGCTATGGTAAGCAGCGTATGCAGGAAGTAGCTAAGGTTTTATATAGCTATGTTAATTATTTGAGTAGGATCAATCCTGGGCGTAGGGAAAAGGAATTAGAGGCGCAACGTTGGACAGCAATGGTTTATTTGGGGGATGCTTCCTGTAAAGCAGCGGTAGAGGAGATTACTAAGCGGTTAATTGAAACTAGTAGTAGCATCGGTTCTGAGCAGTTTAGCGAGTCGCAAATTAGGTCAGAGTTAGCACGGTTAGCACAGATTACTAAAGAACTCTCACCCCAATTACAGGAGGAGCCAAAGTTACTCGAATGTGCCGAGTTAGTGCAGGAATTTTTAAGAGCACCAGAGCAGAGAGAGTTAGGAGAAAAGTTAAAAACAACTGCGATATCTCTTGGGGGACAGGTTGTAGGTTTCCCTCCCATACAAGATTTTGAGTTTGAAGAGGTAACTATTGAATTTGAAATAGATGCATCTTCAGCAATTGAGCTAGAACCTTTTAAGTTTGAAGAGGTAAAGCTGCAAGTTAAGACTGTTGCTGAAGTAGCTCAGGAACAAGTTTTTGCTAAGACAGGGCGCTCTTTTAGTAATGTTCAACTAAGTATTATTAGAGGGACATTGAAAGGTCAAACCTATGCACAAGTTGCTGCTTCCATAGACTACGATGTAAAAGATCTACGAAACCTCGGCACTAAGTTATGGAAACTGCTGACAGAAGCGTTGGGGAAAAAAGTTACTAAAACTAACTTTAAGACTGTCTTAGAGCCAAGATTAACATGGCAGCGCACTCAGCAGGAGGCTTCAGGCTTTAGTGAAGATTTGGGCAATGGTGTGAAACTAGAGATGGTTGCTATTCCTGAAGGGAGCTTTCTAATGGGTTCACCGGAAACAGAAGAGGGGCATAGAAGCAGTGAAGAACCACAGCATCAGGTAACTGTACAAGCCTTCTTAATGGGCAAATATCTAGTAACTCAGGCTCAATGGCAGGCAGTAGCAGCACTACGCCAAGTTAATAGAAAACTTGACCGAGATCCATCTCGATTCAAAGGAAAGGAAAAACCTGTGGAGAGAGTATCTTGGTACGATGCTGTCGAGTTTTGCTCACGCCTTTCTCGTCATACAGGAAGAGAGTATAGATTACCAAGTGAAGCCGAGTGGGAGTACGCAGCTAGAGCAGGAACAACAACCCCATTTCATTTTGGTGAGACGATTACAACTGAGGTAGCGAACTATTGTGGGATAGATGAAAAAATAGGTGGCACCCTTTATAAAGGCTCTTACGGTTCAGGTCCAAAAGGAGAGTATCGTCAGGAAACAACAGCGGTGGGGAATTTTGGAGTAGCAAATGCCTTTGGTTTATATGACATCCATGGAAATGTGTGGGAATGGTGTGCTGATAATTGGCACAGTAATTACGAAGAAGCGCCGGATGACGGTAGTGCGTGGATAGATGCTGAAGAAGAAGAAGATAGCATCAAAGTGTTGCGGGGCGGCTCATGGAACGTCTTTCCTGGAAATTGCCGTTCTGCCTGTCGCTACAGCGCTTATCCGGGCGTCGCGTACAACTACGCTCTCGGTTTTCGAGTTGTGTGTGTGTCGGCGTGGACTCTTTAGCACTTTGCCCTGTTGCCCTTTTGCCCTTAACCCTTTTTTCTTTTCCCTCTCTCGCGCCTAAGCGCGAGTCGAATTTTTTTAGTAAAATTGCCACTTTGATCAATCATGGCTGAGTCCACTAAAAGTACACAGGAACCAAAGCCCAAACTCGTTATCAAGCGTAAAGTGCGGAAAGCTCAGTATTTTACAGAAGACTTGGGCAATGGTGTGGAACTAGAGATGGTATTAATTCCAGGTGGTAGCTTTATTATGGGTTCGCCAGAAACAGAAGAAGGGCATAGCAGCGATGAAGAACCACAACATCAGGTAACTGTTAAAGGCTTCTGCATGGGGAAATATCCAGTAACTCAGGCTCAATGGCAGGCAGTAGCAGCACTACCCCAAGTCAAGAGGGAACTTGATCGAGATCGATCCGATTTTAAAGGAGAGCAAAGACCTGTGGAGAATGTTTCCTGGTACGATTCTATAGAGTTTTGCTCACGCCTTTCTCGTCATACAGGAAGAGAATATAGATTACCCAGTGAAGCGGAATGGGAATATGCAGCCAGAGCAGGAACAACAACCCCGTTTCATTTCGGTGAGACGATTACCACTGAGGTAGCGAACTATAACGGCGATTATACTTACGGTTCTGGGCGAAAAGGAGAGTATCGAAGGGAAACAACAGCAGTGGGAAGTTTGAAAGCAGCCAATGCCTTTGGTTTATATGACATGCATGGAAATGTGTGGGAGTGGTGTGCTGATAATTGGCACAGTAATTATGAAGAAGCGCCGGATAATGGCAGTGCGTGGATAGATGCTGAAGAAGATGACGATAGTCGCAAAGTGATGCGAGGCGGCTCATGGGTCAGCTATCCTGTGATTTGCCGTTCTGCCTGTCGCGGCAGCCTTTATCCGGGCGACGCGGTCAACGACGTTTTCGGTATTCGAGTTGTGTGTGTGTCGGCGTGGACTCTTTAGCACTTTGCTCTGTTGCCCTCTCTGCTGAAACCGGGACAGGTGGTGGTTATGGAGCATGTCCTGCACATGGCGTCCTAACCGCCAAGGCGGTTGCTATAACTACAATTAAAGGTTCTCCACCTAACGACCTATTCTTTAAATTACGATGCAAGAGCTCCAGAAAAATACTGATGTAACGCTAAAGCATAGTAAAAATCTCAGACAGAAACCATCTGAACCAGAGTGCGAACTTTGTCAACGTGCTTGGGTGGAGATTAATCAGGGGTTCCTATACCATAATGTGCATCAACTGACAAGGTTATTGGCACCATCAACTCAACTGCTAGCTGTAGTCAAGGCTGATGCTTATGGTCATGGTGGGACAACGGTTGCCAAAACCGTTGTAGATGCTGGTGCTGTAGGACTTTGTGTTGCAACTGTGCAAGAGGGTATCCAACTGAGGAAAGCAGGAATTTCAGCTCCTGTCTTACTTTTTGGGGCTATTAACACCCCAGAGCAAGTTAGAGCGATCGCTCATTGGCAATTACAGCCCACTCTTTGTAACCCCCAGCAAGCTCTAGTTTTTTCGGAAGCCCTTGCTGATAGCGAGATAACACTACCGATACATCTCAAGTTGGATACAGGAATGTCACGCTTGGGGATGCCCTGGCAAGAAGCAACCAAGTTCGCCCGTATTGTACAACAATTACCCCATCTTAAAATTGCCAGTGTTTATTCCCATCTCGCCACTGCTGAAAATCTTGACTCTACAGTTACCGAACAACAGCATCAGCGTTTTGAGAAAGCAGTGAACCAACTTCATGCTGCTGGGATTCAACCGCCAAGCCTGCATTTAGCTAACTCTGCTGGCACCTTAACAAATCGGGCCTTGCACTATAATTTTGTACGCGTAGGACTTGCTCTGTATGGTCTCTATCCGGCACCCCATTTACGCACAGCGATTGAACTCAAGCCAGTGATGCAGGTGAAAGCGCGGGTCATGCAAGTGAAAACTATTGCCCCTGGTACTGGTGTTAGTTATGGTTACACATTTATTGCTGACCGACAGATGCGCCTAGCAGTTGTGGGTATTGGCTACGCTGACGGTGTCCCTCGCCAGCTCTCTAATCAAATGACAGCTTTAATCAGAGGTCAAAGAGTGCGACAAATTGGCGCAATTACTATGGATCAGCTCATGCTTGATGTTAGTGAGATTCCAGGTGTGCAAACTGGAGAAGTCGTAACGCTAATTGGACAAGATGGAGAGGTGCAAATTTCAGTGGACGACTGGGCTGATACTTTGAAAACTATTTCCTGGGAAATTATTTGTGGATTTAAGCACCGATTGCCGCGCTTAGTCTTAAGCTGATGTGCATTTTTATAGCAACGGACATATCAGTTAGGACATTCTATTTTGATTCAAAGGGAGCAGGGAGCAGGGAGTAGGGAACAAGGAAGTGTCCTAATCATAGTGGCGACGGCTATAACAGCCTTCGGCTGAAGAGAAGGGGGATAGAGCTAAAAATCTCCCCATCTCCCGCAGAAGGCAGGAGGCAGAAGGCAGAAGGCAGGAGGCAGAATATCCCTCTTTTGTCACTCTAGGAGATTTTTAGGAATTTACGTTATTTCAACCTAGGAGAAATCAAGGTTTCAACCCAGTTTGAAAGAAGAGGGATATTCATCTTCCCGAGCCATCTCCCCATCCCCCCCTCTCCCCATCTCCCCCTCTCTTCCTCTCTTCCTTAAGCGCCAGATTGCGCTAGAGTTTTTGCCGGTTTTTCTAGCAACTTACTGTAGAGTTCGCCCAGCTGATGCGCCACGCCATCCCAGCTAAATTGGTTTTCTACACGGGTTCTTGCCCAGTAACCAAGCTGGTTTCTCCAATCTGGATTGGAGAGGATGCGGTCAATTGCCTTAGCAAAAGCAGCATCATCTTTTGGCGGTACCAGCAAGCCAGTCTGTTCTGGTACAACTGTAAACTGAAGACCACCGACATCACTAGCAACTACTGGTGTCCCACTAGCCATGGCTTCAATCGCGACGAGACCAAAAGGCTCATAGTGGCTGGGAACAACACAGACATCGGCAGCCGCATAGTAAGTTGGCAGCAAATCATCGCCAATGCGTCCAGGGAAAATTGTGAACTCACTCATGCCAAGTTCGGCAATGATACCCTCAATGCGCACGCGTTCAATGCCGTCACTCTCTCCTGGGCGAGAACCACCACCGATAATCAACTTCAGTTTGGACTTGCCCCGCAGTTGGGAGCTACCAACTGCTCGCACTAAGGTTTCAATACCCTTGCGCGGATCAAAGCGACCTACATAAAAGATTACCTTCTCGTCGGCTTCGATACCTAATTTCTGCCTAGCTTCGATATTGTCAATGGCACCAAAGCGGCGAATATCAGTACCACAGGGAATAATATCAACATTGCCGATGGTAGAAACGAGCGATCGCAGATGTTCTCGTTCCTGCGGACTAGTTGCTACAGTTCGCTCTGAGGTCTCGAGTACTTTCTTTTCTATTGCCAAACGAGTATTAGCGATCGCTGGAATGTTGTCCACAGATTGGTATTTTACGGCTCCCAGGGAGTGATAGACATGAACTTGTTTAATAGACTGTCGTTGCTTCCATTCCATGCCCACTGAGGCAGAGAGCCAGTAATTACTATGTACAAGTGAGTATTCAAAACCTGCTTGTTGCTGAAACTTAAGCAGTTCTTCTAAAAACTCACCGCAATATTCAAAAATCTCTTGCCGGGGCACAAAGGCTTCTGGTCCAGCAGTTAAACGAATAGTTCGACAACGGGGGGCATGTTCAACAATACTTGGTTGTTGAGTACTTGCTTTACGAGTAAACATGTCAACGTGCCATCCCTGAGCAGCGAGAGCTTCACCCACTTGACGAACATAAACGTTCTGTCCGCCAGCCTCTTCCTTGCCGATTTCCACTGCCGGGTCGCCGTGAACCGAGATTAGAGCAATGTGTTGTTTACTTCTTGTATCCATATAGTCCTCGATTTTGACGAAGGTTAAGTTTGAGTGCCACGCCACCATTGCTGTGGTTTTCAAAATCTACATGCTCAACTACCGCTAAGCGGTTGGTGGTCTTGTTGTTCTTCCCCTCCAAATATCTTGAAACCATCAATATTTAATTGAGCAGTAACTGAAAAAGGCAAGTTTTTTGTATCCAAATGAGTATACTGTTAAGTTTTACAAGGCGCAATATATAAATTTATTTGTTCTTTTCTCCAAGAACCAGGAAACAGAAAATAAATTATCCAAATCACTTAGAAACAGGAGACAAATATTCTTTCCCACCATCTCCCCGAGCCATCTCCCCGAGCCATCTCCCCGAGCCATCTCCCCGAGCCATCCCCCCGAGCCATCCCCCCCTGCTCGATGAGATATTTTTTATTTGGAAGTCCCTAACCTTTATGGCTATCGCTATATCTAATAAAGCAACTTTGGTGTTTTTGAGTCTTTAAGGGCCTGTGGCAGGCTCGAACTATCTAGGGTGCTAGCTCCTAGCTGGGTTCTGTGATTAAGTTTGGGATTCAAGTTGGAAACAGATGCTTCTACCTGTCTAGGTAATTGAATCCGGAATGTAGACCCTTGATTTAGCTGGCTTTCCACCGTAATGCTTCCCTGCATCAACTGTACTAACGATTTGGTAATTGCCAGTCCTAGGCCTGTACCAGAGTACTTTTTAGCAAGGGTCTGGTCTACTTGCCGGAACTCCTCAAAAATATGCTCCAAGTTATCTGGAGCAATACCAATCCCCGTATCCTTAACAGTGAGTTCCAATTGCTCTGGTGAGGTTTCCCTCATTTCTACATGCACGCTGCCAATTTCAGTGAACTTAATTGCATTGGAGAGAAGATTGACTAAAATCTGCCGCAGACGGACACCATCATTAATCGCATTGGGGTTGTGTAAATCTGCTTGGACATGCAGTGCTAAGTTTTTCTCATCAGCGAGGGAGCGGAGTTCATTAGTGGTTGCAATTACAAGTTTTGCCAGGTTTAAGTCTTCAAGTTTAAGCTCCATGCGTCCAGCATCGATTTTGGAGAGGTCAAGAATATCATTAATAAGTGCTAGCAGGTGTTTACCGTTATTGAGAATACGTTCGATCATATCGATTTGTTGTGGCTTGAGCGGATTGTGGCGCTGGCGCAGAAGCATTTGGGAAAATCCCAGGATAGAATTCATGGGCGTCCGCAACTCATGAGACATGGTGGCAAGAAACTGGGATTTTAAGCGTGCGGCTTCTAACAGTTGCAGGTTGCGCTGAGCAAGCATTTTGTTCTGAACTTCTAAGCGAGCTTCTGCTTCTTGTGCCTCGCGGTAGAGCCGTGCGTTTTCCGTCGCTAAGGCAGCGCGTCGCGCTAAATCTTCAGCCAATTCTAAATCAGTCTTAGTATAGCGGCGACCAGACTCACTCGAGACAAATAAAATCGAGCCTAAGGTTTCTGAACCCACCCGCAACGGAACACAGATGTAAGACTTGATTTTCAATTTCCGCAACAGGGAAAGATGTAAGTGATCAATCGCCATACTGGTGAGCAAATCTTCAGAAACCTCAAAACTGGCATCTGAGTTACCCGTGCGCAAAACCTTGGAATAACCGTAATTTTCATTCCCTTGAGCGGGATAGCGGCGTTGCAACTCCCAGATCAATTCTTCTTGCTCTGGATTAATATGGGCAGCGGCAAGGCGACGGTAAGACAAGTCTAGTTCTACCACGTCAATAGCGCACCAATCGGCAAGGCGAGGTACTGCTAGCTTTGCCAGGTTTTCTAAAGTTGTCTGGTAGTCAAGGGAAGCTGAAAGCAAGGTAGAAGCCTCAGCTAGGAATCTTAGGGATTCTTCTGCTCGCTTGCGCTGGGTAATATCGCTAATCACGCCAGAAACTCGGAATGGTTGGCCTTGGGTGCCTCGCTGTGCTTTGCCACGAGCAATACAGTAGCGATACTCTCCGGAGGTATGCAATAGTCGGAATTCTACCTCTAGTTTGGCACTCTCTTGCAGGTGAGCGACCACAGCTCGTCTAATTCTTGGTCGATCTGACGGATGCAGGCGCTTGAGAAACAGAGGGTAGGTCAAATTTGCACCAGTAGCTGGCAAGCCGATCATTTCATAGATGCGGTCATTGCAGTATATTTCTTTAGTATCTAAATCCCAGTCCCAAATCCCATCGTTGGAACCTTCAAGCACTAGGCGGTAGCGTTCTTCGCTTTCGCGCAGTCGTTGGGTAGCCAGCGCTGCTTCCCTTTCTGCCCGGTAAATGCGAACAGCATTACTCAAGCTGCGCGAGAGAGTTTGTGGTGAGACTTTGCTTTTGGGAAGATAGTCTGAGGCTCCTGATTTCATCAGATCGACAGCAATTTGCTCGTCTCCTTGACCCGTGAGTACCACCAAAGGTATTTTAATCCCAGCATTGCGTATTTCTTGAACTAAAGTTAGTCCGTCCCCATCAGGCAGACGATAGTCGAGTAAAACGCAGTCAAAATTCTGTTGCTTAAGAGTAGCGATCGCACTAGTGCAGTCAATAGCAGCTGACATTTCTACTGGGATACCAGCTTTCTTGAGCGCTCGACCCACTGCCATGCGATCAACTTCATCATCTTCTACTACCAAGATTCTAATAATTTCTTCCATAATCAGCTTTTAAGTTATTGTTCTTGGTTATCGCTTCTTTGCAACCAATTCTGAACAATTACAAGTGAGCATTAAAGACGCGGGGACAGGTCGACAGGTCGACAGGTCGACAAATTGGATGGGGATTTGACCCATATTAATTTCGATAAACAAGCTACGGCATTTCATTAAGTGTCCAATATTTATTAATAGTTGCCATGGCTTCTACAAACTTAGTAAAAGTAACAGGCTTGATAATATAACCCGCGACATTGAAGCTATAGGCTTCTACCTTATCTTTGTCCTCATTAGAAGTTGTTAGCACAATTACCGGAGTACCTCTGAGTTCAGGATCAGCTCTTAGTTTCTGTAGAAATTCAATACCTCCCATTTTTGGCATGTTCAGATCAAGTAAAATAACTCTTCGTTGTCCAGGCAACAGCTTGAGTGCACTATTGCCCCGCAACATAGCTAGAGCCTCAACGCCATTGCTTGCAGTGTAAAGCGGACGGTCGATCCCGTTTTTTTCAAATGCCCTCTTGACAGTCATTACATCGACTTCGTCGTCATCGATCACCAAAAAGCATGTTTGTTTGTCTACCATCATTATTAACTGCTTCTTACAATGGATTGCTTTGGCCAGGTAAAACGGAAAATTGCACCCTGACCAAGCTGTGATTCTAGAAAAATTGTTCCTCCTTTATCTTCAATAATTTTTTTGACAATTGCTAAACCCACACCGGTATTTTCGATTTTGTCTCGTGCTTCCAGGGTCTGAAAGATCACAAAAATTTTTTCATGAAATTCAGGGGCAATACCTGGTCCATCATCGGCAACAGAAAATTCGTAAAATTCTGTTTTCTCTGTAACTGAAATCACAATCTGCCCCGATTGTCGATGATTGTGTTTAATCCCATTACTAATTAAATTGGTAAACACTTGTTCGAGTGGTAGCCTTTCTGTCACTAGCTTTGGCATTCCCGGCATCACCTTAACTGCAAATTCCGGCGGTGGTGCTAAAGAATCGATAACATCTGCCAATAATACCTCGAGATCTACTAGTGACAATTCCGTCTGGAGACGTCCAACGCGGGAGTACTGCAAAATCCCGTTGATCAGTGCTTCCATTCGATGAACACGCCCCCGCATCAAATCCATTTGGTGCCTAGTATCTGCTTTCAACTGGTCTTCAAGATCTTCTTCTATCCACTGAGAAAGGTTAGCAATTGCTCGCAGTGGTGCTTTGAGATCGTGAGAGACAATATAGGCAAATTGATCGAGTTCGGAGTTTTTCTTCTTCAAAACACCGGTAGTTTGGGCTAGCCTTGCCGTTATCCTCGCTAGTTCTTCAGCGCGTGCCTTGAGTGCGGCTTCGTGTTTTTTACTTTGGGTAATGTCTTGAGTCATAACCATGCCAGCAAACACTTCCCCAGTTTCGTTCTTCATCGGGAGTGCGTGTAGGCGATAGACCTGATCACCAAATGGTATTTCTGTAACACTGGTCTTACCAGCCAGAGCAGACCGATAAATTGGTTCTAGTTCTGCAAAAATTTCTGGAGGTAATGTCTCCCCAATGCTTTTCCCGGCAACAGAATTGCCGTCAAGACCTACTGTTGCCAATCCTGTACCTTCAGCGATGCTGTATCGCAGCTGATGGTCAAACAAGAACACTGCTCCATTGGGGAAGTTTTTCGCTAGGGTGCGATATAGTTCTTCACTCCTGCGCAGTGCGGTTTCTGATTTCTTAAGTTCGGTAATATCCTGGTCAATCTCCAGGTAAGCCATGGGTTCACCTGTCTCATCCCGCTGCAATGTCCAACCACTGGCAACGGTAACAGGTGTGCCATCGCGCTTATGGTGTACGAGTTCTCCGTGCCAGTATCCGTCTTGGAACAAGGACTTTTTGATTTCCTCTAGCGATTGAGGAAATTCTGTTTTAAGCAGGGTATGCACGGATTGACCTACTGCTTGGGCCCAGGAAAAGCCATAGAGTCTTTGAGCCCCTTGATTCCAATAGGTAATTTCATCATTGAGGTTACGTACTAAAATCGTATCATTAGCTAAATCTAGCAGTTGTGCTTGTTTGAGTAGGGTTTCTGCCCACTGCTTGCGCTCGGTAATATCGCGGACAATGGCAATGAACAGAGGCTCTCGATCTAGCTGCATTTCGCTAACGGTAAACTCCATCGGGAAGGTTTTGCCTTGTTGATGACGCCCTAAAGTTTCCTGCTGACGTCTGAGCTTGTCCTGATTGGTTCCCACAATGTAGCTCATCACTTTCCCACTATCAGCTGCCAAAGGTTCAGCAAGCAGTCGCTTTAAGTGAGAGCCAAGAAGTTGATCGGCTTCATAACCAAAGATTTGAAAGGCGGCAGCATTAGCAGACTGAACGTAGCCCCACTGATTGAGCAGGATAATGCCATCAACGACATTATCAAAAACAGCCTGTAAGTGAATGTTACTTGCTCGCAAACTGCTTTCACGCTTGGCTAATTCTCTCTCTAACTTATTAAAAAGGTACAAAGCCGCTCCAGAACTCAACACACCTCCAGCTAAAGCCACCCATTGCACTGCGTTGGTCAAACGCCGCCAGCGTACTACTTGAGCTTGGCGATTGCGCTGCCAGTCTCCCTCTTTTGCTGCCAAATCCTCAATTTCCTGAAGCAGTTTATCTCGACTTGACTTTGCCTCTAGCAACTGGCGAGTCAGTGTCGGCGATCCTCCCGTTGTTGCTCCTTGCACGTCAGAAGTATCAATAATCTTCTCTAAGAGCGTAATTTGCTGCTGTACTTGTCTAAGAATTTCGAGGAATTGCTGATACTGTGCCCAATCAGCTTTGACCTGATCTTTGAGAGAATCTAGAGATTTAGGCAGGAGTTCCTTAGCTTCTGAATAGGGTTCTAGAAATTCTTCGCGCCTGGTAATTACGTAACCTCGAACTCCAGTTTCGGCATTGACTAAGGCCAATACTAAGCGATTGGTTGCTGTGAGGGTTTGTCTACTTTGCTGCTCCTCCTGCTGAGCTTCGAGAGTTTTAGAGCGTACTCCAGCAATGGCAACAATTGAAGCTAACAAACAAACAACCGGAATCGAGATAATTAAGGCTCCTCGCCAGCGAACCGAGAGTTCACTGCGGAGCTGGTGTTGAGCTGGGTCTTTTTTAGCAGCGTCCATAAAAATAATGCTCCAACAGAGAATTCCAGCAAATTTCTCCTAAAAGCTGCCTGGGATTGGGTTGGCTGCTCTTGGAGTTGATTGGGAGTGGTACAATCGAATCATGCAGTAAGCTACAATTATTGCCTAGGAACACCAGTGGTGCTTGTAGAGGGCCCTAGCTCCACACCCTAAATATCTAAGATATAGGTTGGCTTTAATTTTAAGTTAGCGCTAAAGGGCAATTGACCTAGATGCAATGTTAATGAAAATCTATCTTAAGTGCAGGAGTATCTACCACTACCGAGGGGTAGGCGTCGCTCGACGCTCTGCTAGAAATTTATAAAGTTTTGCTGAGAAATCTCCCAAATTCCACACCATGGACGTTAAATGATGAGTAGAATTCGCGTTGCTCTCATTGAAGACCACGACCTAACTCGGGTCGGTATTCGTACAGCGTTGCAACAACGCAGTGAAATTGAATTAGTGGGTGAGGCCACCAATGCTGCTGAAGGTCTAAAGTTGCTGAAGACGTCCAAGCCTGATATCGGGATCGTTGATATCGGTCTTCCTGATATGGACGGGATTGAATTGACAAGGCAATTCAAAGAGTCTTCTGCTACTGAGTCGGGAGTGCAAACCAAAATTTTGGTCTTAACCTTGCAAGATAATGAAGAAGCGGTAATGGCAGCTTTTGGGGCTGGTGCCGATTCTTACTGCATGAAGAATATCAGTTTTGACAGCCTACTAGAAGCACTCCAAGTTACCAGTGAAGGTAATGCTTGGATTGACCCAGCGATCGCTAGAATCGTCCTCAATCAAGCCAAATCCTCTGAGACTGGTGCCACTGCTGCTACTGTCAGGGAAACTGTAACTATTAATGCTGCTGAACCAGAGTATAGCCAACTACTTGAGGCCTATCCTTTAACTGAAAGGGAATTGGAGGTTTTGCAGCTAATTGTTGATGGTTGCAGCAACGCCGTTATTGCTGAAAAGCTATATATCACTGTCGGCACTGTCAAAACTCACGTCCGGAATATCTTGAATAAGCTTTGTGCAGATGACCGCACTCAAGCGGCAGTTCGTGCTCTGCGCTCCGGTTTAGTGGGTTGAGTTTTTGTTAACTAAGGTAGTAGTTCCGAATCACAGTGTTAGATTAATTTTTAAGTCTAGTGAGTGCTAATCTCGAAAATTGGTAAAGTTAATCGGAGTTATGAGGAAAAAATTGCCGTTGAAGTTCTCCCTAAGTAATCAACTTGGAAGTAACCTCCAAAAGCGGACGCGCCGTAAGCGCAACAAGGCTAGAAAGTCCCCAGTCTAATTGGGGTGCGACCTAACCAGTCCCGGTTATTTGGAGTCATTTAACTAGGTGGGACAGTCTCTAGAAGGAGAGTGGACATAAGACTGTAGGAGTTACGCACTATACAAATCAGCCATAATGTGCATCAGGAGATTCGGTCATTTCACACGCTTCTACTAACCCTAATTTGCTCGTTGCTTTTGCTATCTCAGCCACTATAAATGGCTAAAATAACCAAATCTCCTATAGTACTGATGTACGATGCGTAAGTCCTAGACTGGTTAAAGAAGCAATCTACGCCAGTATCCCAGTAATTCCAAGGGAAACACTTTATGGGAGTTGGTCAAAGGGCTCCTGTCTCAATCGTCTCTAAAAGTAACTTCCCTAAGTGGGGGGTTGCTTCTCAGGAGACAATGATAGTCTGTACTAGTTTTGAGAAATGTGCTTTGGTTGAGGCATAAATCAATGTCTGAGCAGAGAATCAGCTTTGAGGCCCGAAAGTGGAGGTTACAGACCTAAGAGAAGCTGGTAGATCAAGGGAAAATAATCTTCTCTAAAAGTCTTATTAGAATTATCCTCAAGCTGTCGTCTCTGACAAAAGCAAGAATCCGAGTAAACAAATGTCTCAGGCCGATAAACTCAAACTGATGGTAGTCGATGATGAGCCTGACAACCTTGAACTACTTAATAGAACATTCCGGAGAGATTTTCGAGTCTTCACAGCTAATGGAGCTATGAAAGCTCTGGAAATTCTGAATACCGAAGGGGAAATGGCTGTAATTATTTCTGATCAGCGTATGCCTCAAATGAACGGGACGGAATTTTTGAGTTTGACGGTTGACAGATTCCCAGAAACTATTCGCATCCTTTTAACTGGCTTTGCAGATGTTGACGATTTAGTCGAAGCAATTAACTCTGGTCAAGTATTTAAATACATTACCAAGCCCTGGAATCCAGATCACTTGAAAGCAGTTGTTCAGCAAGCTGCTGACACCTACAGGGTAGTCAAACAAAGAACCAGGCAACTCCGCCGTACCTTGCGAAGAGAAAAATTGCTCAATTTGATGACAACAGCAATTAGAGAGTCTCTTGACTATGGCAGTATGCTGAAAACTCTAGTCAAGACTATTGGCGAGCATTGCGATACTAGTAGTTGCATGTTGCGACCAGTAGAAGACAATCAGCCAACACCAGAATGTTTCTTTTACCAAACCGAGAGTAAAGTTGAAAATCCTACCCTACTAGAGACTGAATCCCTGGTTCAAGAAGTCATAGAAAGTCGCCAAAAGCAGCTTGTTAAAAGCGAAATAGAGAGTATTAACTCCACACATCTGATTATTCCCCTAATCTGCCAGCAAGAGTTATTGGCAGTTATGTCTCTCTATCAGCAAGGGAGAGAACGTAACTGGAGTGCTGAAGACATTGAGCTGATTGAAGCCGTTGCTGAGCAGGCGGCTTTAGCAATTTCCCAAGCCAAACTCTACCAACGCATCCAGCTACAAACTCAGAAAATTCGCCAAGAATTAGATGTGGCTCGCCAGATTCAGAAAAATTTGCTACGCCAAAGCTGGGGGGAGGTTGAAGGGGTACGAGTGCAAGCCCACTGTTACCCAGCCCAAGAAGTGGGAGGGGATTTTTTTGAAGTTTATGTTCATCCCCAAGGGGATATCTGGCTAGCAGTAGGGGATGTTTCAGGCAAAGGAGTTCCTGCTGCTTTGTTTATGGCGAGCGCGATTTCATTGCTCCGGCGGGAACTATCTCAGGAAATATCTCCCGAGCCTCAAGTTGTGATGCAAAATCTCAATAGCACCATGTTAGAAAATCTCGTCAGTACCAACTGCTTGATCACCATGGTGCTGGTTCGCTATACTCCCCAGTCACGGCAGTTAGTTTATGCTAATGCAGGGCACATTTATCCCTTAGTTTGGTCCCATCGCTTGTTAGTCACACAGCAGGATTCACCAGGCCAGTCATTGACAGCAGAACCAACTTACCTTGAGGTTCGCGGCGTTCCTTTAGGGATTTTACCAAATTGGCAGGCCCGAGCTGGAGCTTTGACTCTCAATGTTGGTGAGGTCTTGCTGTTAACTAGTGATGGCATTACTGAGGCTACGCTCGCACCAGAAATGAGCAACACCTACAACAGTAATCAAAGCTCTAAGAATATGCTATATCAAGCAGGTCTTTGGCAACTATTACTTGAGGAGAAAGCACCTTTGGATTTAACCCATTTATTAGCCCGTTTTCGAGAATGCACCAATCCTCAGGAAGACGACCAAACTATACTCTCTTTGGAGGTTATATAGTCTACTGATTACTTCGAGTACTCTGGTTTTCGGAGATTGCTGTGCCGATTTTCTACCCCTGCTCAACTCTGAGCAAATCAATAGAGGTAATAGAGGGCTGATATAAACCAGCCTGACGACTAAAAGCTCAATCGACTTTTAGGATCAGATGCGGTCTTTGAAAAATTGTACTAGGAAAGCGGTAAACCCGCCCCGCTTTCCTCCTCGCCTACTAGGAGACGGGGTATCCAGCGGGGTAAATTGAATGAAAACGGAGCTACATATACCGAGTGACTTGAAGTTTTTGGCTGTTGTCGAAAGCTGGCTGTTGGGTAGTTTAAAAGTAGGGCTCAGTGACTCTGTAGATTGTCAGGATCAATTCAATCGCTTAAGACTAGCACTGGTAGAAGCTTATTCTAACGTGGTGCGTCACGCTCATCAAGGTCAACCACATTTACCTGTGCTGATTCGCCTAGAATTGAGAGGGGCCGAGATCGCACTTGAGGTTTGGGACTATGGTCAAGGTTTTGATTTATCTAATTATCTGCCACCCAATCCAGGTGATAAACAGATTAATGGATATGGCTGGCTGATTATGAAACGTCTAATGGATCGGGTTGAGTATCGCCTACAGGATACCAGAGATGGTCGTAACTGTTTGAGATTGGAAACTAGTTTGCGCGACGAGAGTAACTTTTAAGTCGAATGCAACTGTTTCCAGACCGAATTGCTAGCATCTACCTACAAAAAACCAGCATAGCAGTAGACACCTCAACAAGGGATGTTTCTGGATCTCCTGATAAAGTAACTCTGCACATTACAGTGTAGGACTTATAGCCTCCTCCAAACCGCTAGTTAAATAGCGATCAAGTAGTATTTGTTACAAAAGTTTATTTAATTGCTACTTTCACTCCTTTAAATTATAAGATTTGTTAACTTAACTTTATTTCTATTAACTTCACTTGCTTTAGTAAATTTTATCTATAGGATAAGAGACAGTTAAAAAAATTTAGCCTGTACCATCTGGCACTAGCGTTCCTACTTTGTGAACTTTCTCGAAGCGCTCCTGTTGAGTGGTTAGCCTTTAGCAAATACCAATTTTTACTTACTTACCATGACAAACCCCCTCACCCTGTCTCCTCGTTACCGACTTGATGATGAATTTCCTTGGTTAGAGGGTATCGACCCAGCACGCAACTACTGGATTGCTGTTAATGGTGATGCTGCTCTCAAGATAGCAATCGGTGGGTTATTCGTCTCCTCCTATGAGCAGTGGAAGCACAGTATCCTCAAGTTTCGAGCACTGCAAGCAGGAGAGCAGATGGATTTAGTAAGGATTTCGAGTAGCTTTAGGATCCACTGTATCAGCTCGAATTGCTATGCGATTGAAGGGGAAGTTGCTAGTGCTCCTGTCTGGCATTTATTCGACCAAGAAACCTTAGATAGTTTGTTGATGAGTGCTCATCCAGACTGGCAATGTGCCCCCACAGATATAGATTTAGGACGTCAAATGTTGTCTCGTTCCTGGGAGCAAGAGGCAGTGGTGTGAGCAATTAGCGACATCCTCCTACACTAAATCAAAGATTATAGTGTAGGGCTTCCCAATCGGGCTTCGCCTGGCTGCGCTAACACAATTGGACATTCCTAGTTTTTCTTCCTTTGAGGTAGGTTTCGCCTCTGAATGTAGGCAAGCTTAAACTAGCCCCCGGTAGAGGAAGGCTATGGCATTCGGCTTCGCTAATGACAAACCATTATACGGGTGAACGAAATTTTGCGTGGGATTTGAATTCTCCGCGTCTCCGCGTCGACCTGTCGACCTGTCGACTTGTCTACTTACTTAATTTCCCCACGCCTTTTTTCGCTCACCCCCATTATACTGCTTGCCACATTGACACTCCCATCGCTAAAAGCGAGGGATTCTTAGGTCGTGGGGATTCCAATGAATTTACCCTCACTAAGCATCTTGACCGTATGCCCTACGGCTGCAAGTCCGCGTATAGCGACGACCGTAGC
>JAAHGS010000131.1 GCA_010692645.1 Symploca sp. SIO2E9 | reverse complement strand
CTCCCCCTCTCCCCCCCTCCCCATCACCCCATCTCCCCCTCTCCCCATCTCCCCCTCTCCCTCTCTCCCCATCTCCCCCTCTCCAAACAAGTAAATTGCTTCATACTCGCGTAACCCTAGTTAAGTTTCCGGAAACTGCCCTCTAACCCTGGAATTAATTAGATATGAGATAGGTGTGCCCCGAAACTGCAGGAAAAGCCCTTGCCATGTCAAATCGAATCGGTATGCGATGGAAGCTTGGAGATGTCATCCTCGACTTGTACAAAGTAACCGACATCCTCGGTGAGGGTGGATTTGGCGAAGTCTATAAAGTACGACACCAAAGCTGGAATATTGACTTAGCCGTTAAAAGCCCAAGGCCAGAAATTGTAGCTGCAGCCGGAGGTGTGGAAAATTTTGAGCGCGAGGCAGAAACCTGGGTAAACCTAGGGCTTTATCCTCACACTGTCAGCTGTTACTATGTGCGACTTATCGAAGACACCCCCCTAGTATTCGCCGAATATGTGGCGGGGGGAAGCTTACAGGATTGGATTAGCGATCGCCTACTCTATGAAGGCGGTACCAGAGCATCCCTACAGCGCATTCTCGATATTGCTATCCAGTTTGCTTGGGGATTGCATCATGCCCACGAGCAAGGCTTAGTACACCAAGATGTCAAACCAGCAAATGCGATGTTGACTCCTGAGGGTGTAGTCAAGGTGACCGATTTTGGTCTAGCCCACACTCAGTCATTATCGAATATTATACCATCCTCGGAGCTAGGGGAATCTAGTGGCGAAGAACACACCCTGATCACAGCAGGCAGTGGTGGTATGACACTAGGCTATTGTTCTCCAGAGCAAGCAAAGCAAGAAATTCTGACGCGACGCACCGATTTGTGGAGTTGGGGACTCTCAATTCTGGAAATGTTCCAGGGAGAGCGCACCTGGAAATCCGGTATCCTTGCCCCTCAAGCACTAGAGAATTATCTACAAACAGTCTCAAAGGAGTCTGTAGGTATTGCCGAGATGCCTATACAAGTAGCTCAATTGCTACAGCGCTGCTTTCAGGAAAACCAGGATCAGCGCCCCCGCAATTTGCAGTTAGCGGCTCAGGAGCTACAACAGATTTACCAGGAGTTGATGGGGGAAACTTACCCCCGCCGAGAACCCAATCTAGCTAAAGATACAGCCGACAGCCTCAACAACCGGGCAGTGTCACTTTTGGACTTAGGCAGGGAGGATGAAGCCCTTCAGTTGTGGGAGATAGCCCTCTCATCAGAACCACAGCATCCGGAATCAACTTACAATCGGGGCTTAGTTGACTGGCGAAAAGGCAAAAGCAGTGATGACCGCACTTTGCTCAGAGAACTCGAAGCCAGTCGCGCCCATACTGAGGATTGGAGGATTGGCTATCTCCTAAGTTTAGTCCATCTAGAGCGTGATGATTGCCAAGAAGCAATCAAGATTCTTGAAGGGATTCAGGGAGAAGGTGCCGAATTCGAGGAAGTTAAGGCAACATTGAGATTGGCAAAGGAACGCTTGCCCAATAGCAAACGATTAGTGCCTAGCTTTCAAAGTAAAATATTTTATGATGCCAACTCAGTCTGTCTGAGTCTAGATGCCAGCTATATTCTCTCCGGCGGTAATGACAAAACCCTAAAGCTGTGGGAAGTCGCTACAGGTAAATGTCTGCACAGCTTTGAAGGACATGCAGATGCCGTACAATCAGTTTGTCTGAGCCCAGATGAACGCTACGCTCTCTCCGGGAGCCGCGACCAAACCCTAAAATTGTGGGAGGTAGCTACAGGTAAATGCCTACAAACCTTTGAGGGGCATGGGGATTTTCTACAGGCAGTCTGCTTCAGCCCAGATGGGCGCTATGCCCTCTCTGGCAGTGATGACCAGACTATGAAGCTCTGGGAAATAGCTACGGGTAAATGCTTGCACACCTTTAAGGGCTATCGAGGTAGAGTCTCTTCGATCTGTATGAGTTCCAATGGTCGCTATGTCCTCTCTGGAGGCCCTAAAGACCCGATGAAGCTTTGGGAAGTCGCTACAGGTTTAGCGGTACAGACTTTTGAAGGAGACACAGATTATGTTACCTCAGTTTGTCTGAGTCCAGACGGTCGCTATGTCCTCTCCGGAGACCAAACTCTCAAGTTGTGGGAAGTCGCTACAGGTAAATGCCTGAACACTTTTGAAGGACACAAACACTGGGTTAAATCCGTCAGTCTAAGTCCAGACGGTTGCTATGCTTTGTCTGGGGGGGATGATAAAACAATTAAACTGTGGGAAGTTAGCACAGGTCGTTGTTTGCGTACTTTTGAGGGACATAGATTTTGGGTCAAATCCCTCTATCTGACACCAGATGGTCAATATGCTCTGTCTGGAGATTCGGAGATGATCAAGCTGTGGAGAGTCAATTGCACCAGTACGCCTTATTTTGCACCACTGAGATTGTCGCGAGTACTGGCAACGGAAACTATTATCTCCATCGATCTAATTTATGAGCGAGAATTAGCACAAGCGCGAGTTGCTCAGGAGCAGGGTAACACTGTCGCTGCTGCCGACTACATCCGCAAAGCGCGCTCTCAGCCTGGATATAGTCGAAGTCCCGAAGCCGTCAACGCCTGGACTAGCCTCTATGCCTGTCTGCCTCGCAAGGCATTTAGTGGCGGCTGGGAATTTGCCACCTGGGAAGGACACAAAAACTTTGTCTATTCAGTATGTCTGAGCAAAGATGGTCGCTATGCCCTCTCTGCTGGCAAGACCTTAAAGATGTGGAAGATTGCTAAAGGTCGCTGCCTTGCCACTTTTAACACCAATACAGGTTATGTAACCTCGCTGTGCATGAGTTCGGATGGTCACCATGCCCTCTCCGGAAGCACTGACAAAAGCTTGAAGCTATGGGAGTTAGATACGGGTTTAGCTGTCCGTACTTTTAAGGGACACAAAGATTGTGTCTATTCAGTTTGTTTGAGCCCAGATGACCGCTATGCTCTTTCTGGAAGCCGTGATCAAACCCTAAAGTTGTGGGAGGTTAACACTGGTCGCTGCTTGCGAACCTTTAAGGGACACAGAGATTGGGTAAACTCAGTTTGTGTGAGTCCAAATGGTCTCTATGCCCTCTCTGGAAGTACTGACAAAACTCTGAAGCTATGGCAATTAGCTATGGGTTGCTGCCTCGACACTTTTAGGGGTCATAAAGGTAGAGTTTATTCAGTCTGTTTTAGCCCAGATGGTCGCTATGCTCTTTCTGGAAGCGATGACCAAACCCTTAAACTGTGGGAGATAGCTACAGGTGACTGCTTGCGTACCTTGGAGGGACACACAGGTTATGTCAGTTCGGTTTGTCTTAGTGGAGATGGTTGCTATGCTTTGTCTGGCAGCGATGACCAGACTATCAAGCTCTGGGAAGTCGCCACAGGTAAATGCCTGCGCACCTTTGAAGGACACACAGCTACAGTACAAGCTCTCTGTTTTAGTCCGGATGGTCGTTATGCCCTCTCCGGAAGTACTGATAAGACTTGCAAGTTATGGGTCTTAGACTGGGAATTGGAAGACAAAGCCCCTGCTGATTGGGATGAGGGCGCTAGAGTTTATCTAGAGACTTTCTTGTCCCTACATAAGCCTGCGATCGCTACCCTACCAGATAATTGCGAACCTGATCAAGCCGAGATTACCTCTGCACTAAGTCGCCAAGGCACTCCCACTTGGACTGAAACCGACTTCAACAACCTGATGTACACTCTCAGTTGTGCTGGTTACGGCTGGCTGCGAAACTCGGGAGTGCGCCAGCAGTTGCAGACGATGATTCACACTCAAGCGCCAACTCTGTTTGAACCAGAGGCAGAGGGAAAAACGCAACTGGAACAATTGCAGGAAATATCGGAAGTTCGTCCTAACTATCCACCATTTGCAGTTAACCCTGATCCTGCTCAGGGATTAGCGAAAGTAATCCTCACTGTAACTGCAGGCAGCCTCAAAGGGCAAAAATTTGAATTTAGCGATCGCACTACCTGTATTATTGGTCGTGCTAATGACTGCTATCTTCAGCTACCCAATGATGAACACCATAAAACTATTTCCCGCTATCACTGTTTACTCGATATTAGTCCCCCAGCGATTCGGGTGAGGGACCTTGGTAGTCTCCACGGCACCTACGTCAACGGTAAAATAATTGGGCAGCGTCAATCCTTCCAAACTCCCGAAGAAGGGGCTCAAATCCATTTCCCAGAATATGACCTTAGCCAAGGGGATGAAATTAAGCTGGGTAAAACTGTATTTCAAGTCAACATTGAGGGAGACAATCTTGAGGAAGTAGCCCCAACTGGCTTTAGAGAGATGCCAGTTGATGCAACTGCGATCGTGGAAAAAAGTAGTAATTCTCCCTCACCTCAGTTTATCTTAGGCAACTCTTCCGGTTATCTCCAGTCTCCAGCACCGACACCCCTATTCCATCCCGGAGCTTCTACTCTACAGGAAGCAGCTGTGCAAGAAAGAGCAGCTGACCCTGATTTTCCAAGCATCGAGGGTTACACAACACTCCAACTTTTGGGTAAAGGAGGAGGAGGTCAAGTGTATTTGGCGTGCAATAATCAGACGCGGGAGTTATTAGCGCTCAAAGTGATGCTGCCAAGGATGGCTGTCAATCAGCGCGCCATCGAGATGTTTCTGCGTGAGGTGGAAAATACCAAAGCCTTGCAGCATATTAATGTTGTGCGATTGCTGGATTACGGCTACTCTGAGGGCCGCTTTTTCTTCACCATGGAATATTGTGAAGGCGGCAATGTAGCTGATTTAATGAATCAAAGGGGCGGGCGATTGTCGATAGAGGAAGCTGTATCAATTATTCTCCAAGCTCTAGATGGCTTAGAATATGCCCACAAAGCTGAGATTCCCTATGTCAAATTGGCTAATGCTACTTTTGGTAAGGGAAGGGGTTTAGTACACCGCGACTTCAAACCCTCGAATATTTTTCTGACTAATGTTCATGGTTCTCGTCTGGTTAAGGTTGCTGATTATGGATTAGCTAAATCCTTTGACCAAGCGGGTTTGAGTGGTCTTTCTATGAGCGGTAAAATGTCGGGTACGCCGCTGTTTATGCCTAGGCAGCAGGCAATTAATTTTAAGTATGCCAAACCGGAGGTAGATGTCTGGGCAGTAGCAGCTTCTCTTTATAATATGCTAACTGGTGAATTTCCCCGAGACTTCATTGGCAAGGAGCCGTTTTTAGTATTGTTGCAAACAGATGCGGTGCCAATTCGCCACAGAGATGCTTCTATTCCCAAGGAATTGGCAGAGTTAATTGATTTGGCATTGGTTGATAAACCTCAGATTCACTTCAAAAATGCTCTTGCCTTTAAGAGGGCCTTAGAAAGTGTGGTGTTTTGAGTGAAGTTTGGTACAGTTGTGTCCTAACGAAAAGTAAGCTAGTGTGCCTTTAAAGCTTATATTTTCTAGTTGAATTAGAATTTTTCAAGCCCATCTCCCCCTCTCCCCCTCTCCCCATCTCCCCATCTCCCCCTCTCCCCCTAAGTCTATACAAATCCTCAATCATCTCCTGGGAAACTTCTGCTACCGGAGCATCAAATACAATCCCTCCTCCTCGCAAGCCAACCAAACGCTGACAATGACTGCGGGCAAATTCTAGTGAGTGGAGACTAATGATCAAAGTTTTTCCACCACTGTGACTCATCTGCCATAACAAATCCATAATTTCCCGACTCAGTTTTGGGTCTAGACTAGAAATCGGCTCATCTGCTAATATTACTGAGGGATTTTGTACAAGCACTCTTGCCAGTGCTACTCTTTGTTGCTGTCCTCCTGAAAGTTGGTCTGTGCGTTCATAGAGTTTTTCGGGAATTCCCACTTCTGCTAGAGCCTTGAGTGCAGTGTCAATTTCTAAAGGCCAGACTAAAGAGCAAGCCGCCTTGAAAAATGACCAACGCCCCAAATGTCCAGCATTGACGTTGTGAATCACCCTGAGGCTATCTACTAACTGAAACTGCTGATAAACTGTGCCAATTTCCCTCTGTACTTGGCGCAATCTACGACTTGTCAAGCGAGATAGATTTCTTCCTAAGGCCCAAACCTCTCCTTGGCTAGGTAATAGAGTGCCATTGAGTAAACTAAGTAAAGTACTTTTGCCTGCACCGCTTGAACCCACTAAAGCTACTCGCTCTCCAGAATAAATCTGGAGGTTAATATCGACTAAGGCAGGGAAGGAAGCAAATTTTTTGGTAACTCCTTTGAGTTCAAAAACTGGTACTGAAGAACTCATTTTATTTTACCAATTTTTCGCCCCACTTCTTCAATTTGAGTATAGTTAGAATTTTTGGTGGGAATAAACTTAGCTGCTCCAAATAACTCCAAAATTTCTTTTTGTTCTGCTACTTTAGGGTCTAGTTTCAGTAGTGCTGCCTGCACTTGCTCAGGGAAATCATCCCCATAACGCTCTTTAACACTAGGATGAATTACCCAGTGGTAGTCATAATAAGCTGGTGTTCGCCAAATTACCTCTACTTGTTCGAGATTAACTTCACCTGACTTGAGGCGACTTTGCCATACCTGTTCATTCAATGCCCCCACTTCGTAACTACCAGCCTCTACTAGCTGGATAGTTTTATCATGGGAACCAGAAAAGCCTACTTGTCCTTTAAAATCTTCTAACTTTAGTCCTGCTTGTGTTAAGAAATACTGAGGCATTAAGCGCCCAGAAGTAGAGGATTCACTGCCAAAAGTCAAGGTGCGTCCCTTTAATATTTCTAGACCATTAATATCTTTAAAGGGAGTAATTCCACTGTTTTTATTAGCAATGAAAACGCTATGAAATTGCTCATCAATATCTCGTTGGGCAATTGCTTCAGCATCAGATACCTGCAATCTAGCTTGGACACCTGTTAAGCCGCCAAACCAAACCATATCTAAATCTCCGACACGGAAAGCAGTGACGGCAGCTGCATAATCAGTCACAGGCTTATATTCTACACTCACGCCTAACTCTTCTTGTAGGTAGTTAGTAAGTTTACCATAGAGTCGCTGTAACTTTTCTGGGTCTTGGTCAGGTATGGCTCCTGTGGTAAAGGCTTTTACCTTGGCATCACCAGAGGATGAAGCAGAATCTGAGCTTGGTGAACAGGCTCCTATAGGAAATAATAGTAGTAGTAGCAGTCCTGACCAAAGAATTTTTTTCATTAGACCTCTTGCCAATTAACAAAGGGGTGTGGGGTATAAAGGGGTGAACGAAAAAAACAGTGGGGGAACAAGTAAGCAGACGCCCAGACGCGGAGACGCGGAGACGCGGAGAAATCAAATGCCACCCAAAATTTCGTTCACCCGGTATAAAGATCCCTACACGCTAAATGCTACATCATCCTTAAGGACAATTTGCGATCGCTACTCCCTTGAAGTAATGGCTTTTGGCGCTGCCTCTTGAGCAATCCTGTAATATTCGTCAATGGGCAATTCCCATGAGTTACAATTATTATATATTTTGAATAATCTTCCGAATCGAGAGCGTTAATCTTAGTTTCTCTGGTAAATCTTGTTTAATATTTACGGAATTTATTACCCTTTTAACTATAAAAAATTTGATTATATTATTGTTACCTTGAATTTGGTTATATTGATAATCCTGAGACGCTCAAAGAGATATTAAATAATAAGTAGTATTAACCTCTCCTAAAACTTAACCATTGAAATAAATCAGCCGCCGATAGCTGCCAATCTTCTAAAACAGCTATAACTGGTAAAATATCCAGGTCTTGCTTTACCTCTGGCTGCTGCTTGGGTTGAAAAGTAATCACTAATCGCTCTTTGGGATCAATTAACCAACCAAGCTTTGTTCCCTGATTTAAACAAAAGATGATTTTCTCAGTTAAACGAGCATCAGTTTGTTCTGGAGATAGAATCTCAATCACCCAGTCAGGGTAAATTTCAAATCTATTTTCTATTTCTCCTTTATTGTCAAGAGGAATACGTCGCCATTCAAAAACTGAAATATCTGGAACTAAAGAACGCCCTCCAAAAGTACAGCGCAATTCTGGAAAAGCAAATACTAACTGTTGAGATTCACCTACTTGGTTAATTGCTGTCGTTAAACGCCCTTGTAATGTACTGTGTTTTCCTTGGGGCATGGGCTTCTGGTAGACTTTCCCATTAATGTATTCCCTAGCAGGCTTAGTTTCTGGCATTTCCAAAAACTCTGCTAAAGATAACTTTGGAATTGTATCAGTTGAAAATACCATAGTCTTGCACTTGTAAGCGTCAAAAAAGGTTCAAAATCCAAGTCTTGCATACCTTCTACATTAATTCAGCAAGCCCTATTTATAAAAAGCATTTAGTCTTCTTTGAGAGGATTTAAGCCTGAATGCCTCATCAAAATCCTCTCCCCATCTCCCCATCTCCCCATCTCCCCATCTCCCCATCCCCCCTTCTCCCCCTCTCCCCATCTCCCCATCTCCCCCTCCCCCCTTACCGATAAAGAGAGGATAGAATTGCGAACAGATATTTAGCAAAATGGTACTAGTAGGGGAATAAGCTGTGAGGGGTAAGATATGCAAGCTATAGGCAAAATCCTCAAAACTGCGATACACTTAATCCTACCACTAGCGATCGCTATGGGGATGACAGGCTGTGGTTGGGCTAATATCTTTTCAGGCACAGAGCCTTTGCCAACAGTTGCTCCCCTCACTACTCCTTCACTGCCAGACTGGATTGAGCAAATTTCGCCCTTGGGGCAAGCAGATACACTATCCCAAATTCGTATAAGGTTTAAAGAACCCCTGATTCCTCTAGAGAGTCTGGAGAGTCCCACACAGCAGCAACTATTGCAGAAGTTTGAAATTTTGCCCCCTCTGCCCGGTAGTTTTCGCTTTTTAACTCCACGGATGGTAGGCTTCCAAGGGGAGCAAGCATTGCCGAAAGCAACACGAGTTAGAGTTACTCTCAAAGCTGGATTAAAAGACCTTAAAGATCATAGTTTAGAAGAGGATTTGGCTTGGACTTTTAATACAGAAGCAATTAGGCTAACTAGTTTACCAGGGGCAACTGCCAATGATGAGGAAGATTCGGAACCTGAACCCATTGGCTTAAATCCAACTCTGAAAGTCACTGCTAATACAGAGTTGGATTTGGCTTCCTTAAAAGAGCATGTGCTGCTCATTCCAGAAGGAAAAGAGGATAGTCTTAAACTCAAGGTTGCTTTACAGGAAGATGAATTAGCCTCTGAGAATCAACAACCCCAGGAAAAATTTGACTCTTCTAGGCATGACTGGGTTTATACTATTCAACCGCGACAGTCTTTAGCCAAGGCGACTAGTTATCGCTTAGAATTTTCTCCCGGTTTACGTCCAGCCCGAGGTAATTTACCTACAGAAACGGCTTTTTTCAGTAAGGTTTCAACCTATGCATCGTTAGCCTTTGAAAAAATTAATTCCCAAAAACATTACGGGCGCTTTGTCGAAGGTAGTGCTGAGTTTAAATTTAATAATGGTTTGCTGGCAGAGTCAGCTCTTGAAAATATTAAAATTAAGCCTTCGCCTAAAGAGAAATTGCCAGCAGTTCGAGCTTACGACCAATCTAATCTTGTCAGTCTTAACCCTTGGGCATTAGAACCGAATACTACTTATACAATTACTATTGCCGATAAACTCAAAGATAAATTCGGGCAAACTTTAGGTAAGTCAGAGACATTAAAATACAAAACTGGGGATTTAGCTCCTGAAATCTGGGTGCCATCAGGTTTGAATATCTTTCCTACTGGTAAAAATCTACAGTTAGATATTTCTGCGGTTAATTTGCCCGAATCAAAGTATAAAGCTGCCTATCAGGTAGTTGAGCCCACAGATTTAATCTATACTGATTCTGCCTATCCTAGAGGAGAGGGGAAAGATTTACTGCCGAAACCTGTTCAATGGTCAAGTTTTTCCTTATCAGGTAAGAAAAATAAATTTACTAAGGCTAATGTTCCTTTAACAGAGAAACTAAATTCTACTACGGGCATGTTAGCTTATGGCATTCAGGCGAAAACAACTCGCTACGAGAGAAAAGGCAAACAGGAGTGGAACGAACCAACTTTTTATGGATTGGTGCAGTTAACTAATTTGGGAGTATTTGCCCAGTGGTTTCCCAATTCCGGCTTGATTCGAGTGCATCATCTTGCCGATGGCTCGGCTGTAGAGAATGCTGAGGTTGAGATTTATCAATCACAATTACAGGCGAAATCGAGAGTAGAATCACCGCCTTGTGCTATTGGAAAAACCGATAAAACTGGTACACTGCTGCTCAGTAGTGAGGAGTTAAAGTCCTGTATTAAAGGTGGTGGACAAAGTTTTGACAAAGCTCCGGAATTACTAGTAATTGCCCGGGAGAACCAAGACTGGGCTTTTACTCGTACCCTTGAATATAGTGGTTCCTACGATTACGGTATTGATGCTGGATGGGACGATGGGAAACCAAAATCACGAGGCACAATCTTTTCAGATAGACAGCTTTATCAACCAGGAGAGAAAGCTTGGTTTACTGGTACTGCCTACTATTTGCAAAATGGGGAATTTAAACAGGATCTAAATGCCTCTTACCAGCTAAGCTTAGAAAGTCCTGACGGTAAGAAAAAAGATTTAGGCACTAAGATAACTAATGAGTTTGGCACCTTTTCTGTGGAGTTGCCCCTTAGTGCTAATCAACCCCTTGGTTATTATTACCTCCGCGCTAAGGGAGAAAGTGGTGCCGAAATTTCCGGTGAATTTCGTGTGGCTGAGTTTAAACCACCCAATTTCAAAGTTGAACTCAGCCTCAATAAAGAATTTGCTCTGATTAATCAACAGGTTGAGGCTAAAGCTGAAAGTAATTATCTCTTTGGTTCTCCTTTACAGGGAGGCAAAGTTCAATACTATGTCACTCGTTATCAGACTGAATTTAACCCTAAAGGCTGGGAGAAATTTTCCTTTGGGCGTCTATGGTTGTGGCCAGAAGAGAAACCCTCTGTACCTAGTGATGTCTTGCAGGTAAACGGGGTATTAGATGAACAAGGTAAAAGTTCTCAAGTTGTAAGTTTGAAGGAGGAATTGCCCTACCCTATGACTTACCGCATAGATGCCCAAATTAGTGATGTCTCTAATTTGTCGGTGTCTGATTCCCAAACTTTTACAGTTTTGCCAAATGACCGTTTTATTGGTTTAGAAAGTGATTTTGTTGCCGAGGCTGGTAAATCTTTCCCTGTACAAGTAATAGTTACTGATTTTGAGGGCCAGGTATTAGCAGGGCAGCCAGTGCGTATTGAATTACAACAAATTAAATACAACAGCGTCACCCAGTTGGTAGAAGGCAGTCGTCGGGCAAAGAATCAGGTGGAGTACAAGACTGTAGCCCAAGAAACTATTCTTTCTGGCGATAGTGCGAAAACTGTTTCCCTCACTCCCCCAGAATCTGGTTCCTATCGCATCCGTGCTAATTTTGGTAACCGTAAAAATCAGTTAACGGCAACAGACTTGCAGATTTGGGCGACTGGTGAGGATGCCTTTTACTGGGGTGGTAGATATCAAAATAATCGCCTCGAAATCACACTTGACAAGGAAAGTTATCAACCAGGTGAAACTGCAACTGCCTTAATTCAATCTCCCTATCAGGAAGCAGAGTTGTACTTTGCCGTGGTGCGTGACAAGACTATTGAGCAAAAAATTATCAAAGTTAAGGGCAGTGCCCCAGAAATTCAGTTCCAAGTCACACCAGAAATGCTGCCCAACGCAGCAGTGGAAGCTGTACTAGTGCGCCAAGGTAAACCCCTATCGCAGTTAGAAACAGGTGGTTTGGATAAACTGGTGAAGATTGGTTTTGCTCCCTTTAAAACTAACTTGGATGATAAGTACTTACAAGTAGAAGTAACGCCAGAGCAAGAATCCCTGGCACCAGGGGAACAAGAAACGATTCAATTTGAACTTAAAGATACTCAAGGCAAGCCAATTCAGGGACAACTTACAGTTATGGTAGTTAATGAGGCAGTACTGCAACTGACTGGTTACCGACCTCCTGATTTGGTAGAAACAGTATATGCTCAGCAGGATATTTCTACTCGTTTCTCTGACAATCGACCTAATGTGGTTATAGCTGCCCTCTCCTCACCTATAGAAAAAGGTTGGGGATATGGTGGCGGGCTATCGGCTGGGGGCGCAAATACCCGCGTGCGCAAAGATTTCCAAGCTACAGCTTATTACAATGGTGCGGTAGTAACAGACTTGAATGGCAAAGCCAATGTCGCTTTTAAGTTGCCCGATGACTTGACTACTTGGCGAGTAATGGTTGTCGCCACTGACGGCAATCTGAATTTTGGCAATGGTGAGGCAGAGTTTACAGCTAAGAAATTACTCCTAGCTAATCCTGTATTACCTCAATTTGTACGTCCCGGTGATCAATTTGAAGGTGGCTTAACAGTAAGTAATAACGCCGAGGAGAAGGGCAATCTTAAAATCGAGGGTACTCTCGAGGGTAATCTCCAATTTACCAAAACTTCCAAGAAGAGAGAAGTTTTACCAATCAGAGCAGAAGTAGGTACCAAGGCTTACCGCTTTCCGATGCTAGCTACTGGCATCGGTGAAGCCAAAGTGAAATTTATTACTAAACTCAATAACCAGCCTCGGGATGCCTTTGAAGTGCCTTTAGCTATTAAGCCCTTGGCAATTACCGAGCAAGTGGTGGAAACAGGTACCACTAATAATCAAGTCAAGATTCCCCTGAATATAGATAAAAAGGTGATATCAGAAGCGGGAGGATTAGATATTTTCCTCGCCAGTAGCTTGATACCAGAGATTACTGCCCCAGCACAGCAAGTATTAGCAGATGATTGGTTACCTTTTTTGGAACCAGCAGCCAGTCAATTAGCGATCGCAGCTAATCTAGAAATACTAGGACAAAAGTATAGTCAATCCTTCGCTAATATAAAGCAGTTAGAGACAACTGCTAGCCAGCGCTTACAAAAATTACAGCAAGCAGACGGAGGTTTTGCATCTTGGCCTGGACAAAAACGCTCTGATCCTTTTGTGACTCCCTATGTCGCCCAAAGTCTTGCCCAAGCTAAAGCAGCAGGATTAACAGTAGATGAGGCGATGTTAAACCGTCTCCAAACTTACTTGCAGAAAATCTTAGCAAATCCTGGACAATACGATTTTTGTAAACAGCAACCCTGTAAAAGTCAGGTGCGATTAAAGGCGCTGATGGCTTTGGCAGCACTGGGAGAAAAGCGCAATGACTTCTTAGCAGATATCTACGGGCAGCGGAATAAATTTGATCAAGTCACACAGATTAAATTAGCTCGCTATCTTTCCCAGTTTCCAGAGTGGCAGCAGGAATCTCAAGCCCTATTCGAGCAATTGCAGGAAACTGTTTATGAGACAGGACGTACTGCTAAAATAAATATTCCCCAAGGTTGGCGTTGGATGAATTCACGCACTACCGCTCAAGCTCAAGCCTTACGTCTATTTATCGCTCAAAAGGCAACACCGGAAGTCTTAAATAGATTATTACAAGGACTTCTAGATTTACGCAGAGACGGTACTTGGCATACTAGTTATGACAATGCCGAAGCCCTCACTGCCTTAGTAGAATATAGCCAACTACAGCCAGAGCCACCTAAATTTAGAGCAACGGCTAAACTCGCTGGCAAGAATCTAGGTTCAGAAAGATTTGATGGCTACCGCAAACCCAGTTTAGAGCTAAAAGTGCCAATGGCAAAACTGCCACGGGGGCGACACGACTTAATCCTCAATAAATCCGGGCAAGGCACATTGCACTATCTCGCCTCCTATCGCTATCGCTTAGCAGGAAATCAATCAGGCAGATTCAACGGCTTGCGGGTAACCAGGGAAATTCGCGCCGCTAACCAAGAGGAAGTACTGCGTAAAGTAGGACTTTATGCAGAAGACGAGCCCTTTACCATCGGTACAGGGGAAGTATTTGATATTGGCTTAGAAATTATAACAGACCACCCAGTGGAGCAGGTAGTAATTACTGATCCCCTACCAGGAGGATTTGAAGCAGTCGATGCCAGTTTCCAAACTTCAACACCAAGCCTACAGGCTCAAGCAGATAGTTGGCAAATCGGTTATCAGCAAATTTATCGCGATCGCGTCGTTGCCTATGGCGATCGACTAAAACCAGGTATTTACACTTTACACTATCTAGTGCGATCGGTTACTCCGGGGAAATTTGAATGGCCAGGGGCTGAGGTACATTTGCAATATGCTCCCGAGGAGTTTGGGCGTTGTGCTTCTTCTCAATTGGAAATAGTCGAAGCGTTTTAACTCAGAATCTGGTATCAATCTATGATCAGGTTGACGAATTGGCTGGAGAGTTTACCTCTTCCCTTACAAGGAGAGAAGCTTTCTTGCTCCCTCTTCCCTACCTACGGTATAGAGCAGTAGCTTATTGTAAATAACTAGGGCTTGCTGAATTAATGTAGAATCCATGCCAAACAATAGTTTTGAGCCTTTTTTTTCTAAACAAGTGCAAGGTTATAGCATCCTTAGGCTCAAAATCCTTGCACTTTTGAGGGAAATCCCTGGGTAATTTTGGGAACCAAGATGAATTTTAGCATTATCCATAACTACACAAGCATTCTTCCGGATTTTAGGAATTAGTTTCTGTATTATAAAAGCCTCAAATGTAACTCCATCAACTGTCACATGGGTTGACATAGCAGATAGCGATCGCAAAGTCAAATCAGCTCTACCGAAGTAGCCAGAGACATTATCTTTTCTATCTCTTACCAAAACTCGCTTTCAGACCTTCCACTCTCTTGTTGAAAAAGATGCGAATAACTACAAGAATTTACAATTTAACTGCATCCTCCTAAAGACAGATCTTGTGTGACTTGAATCACACTTATCGTTAGATTTATCAAGTTTAATCGTTTTTAGTTGAGTTTAAGAAGGAATGTGATATGGCGTTGAGACCACAGCAAGATAAGAATCAAAACAAAAAAGGAAAAAGAAGAAGAAAAAGAAGAAATAGTCCTGCAAAATTAGTTAGAAAGGTACTAAGAAATTTCAGTGATCTTATTGATCGTGATGGTAAGGTTGAAAGGGAAGAGAAAGTAGAAGCAGTAAAGACGCTACAAAGATGTGCAGCAAAGCAGACAAGTGTTAATTCAAAGATGAAGGAACTCAGAATTAAATTTAAGCAAAAAGCTCAAAAAAAAGAAAGGAGCATAGAAGAAGCCAAGAGAAAGCAGGCAGAAAGGCTTAGAAATAGAGTTGTACAAAAAGTTGGATTCCAAGCGGCGAAGTTGACTTTAAGTCTGTTTTTTCCGTTAGCCACTGTTATCCCTGATATTGATTTTCCTGATATTGATTTTCCCGATATTGATTTTCCTGATATTGATTTTCCTGATATTGATTTTCCTGATATTGATAGTCTCTCACTTGAAGACTTCCTAGATATTCCTGACATTAGTGAGTTTTTGTCAGCTGATATTAACTTTGATGATTTACTTAATGAAGTTGGAGATGCTTTTGATACTGCTGATTTAGAAGATCTGGTAGATGATCTAAACTTTGACTCTATAGATTTAGGCGAGTTAGTAGGTATTGAAGGACAGCTAGATGAAACTTTAGATTGGCTTGATGAGATGCTCTTAAAATTAGACTAGCATGGAGAACATCAAGGAGCTGTACCACGTTGCCTTTAACTCGGTAGACAACAAAATAAGGTGTTGAAGATATGACCAGCTCCCTTGTTCCTTCAACGCGCCCTGTTCTTCCCATATAAGGGAATTTTACTAGTTGAGCAACCGCCCTTTGAATTTTCAAAACAGTACTGGTTGCGGCTTCTCGGTTGTCTTCTGAGATATAGGCATGAAGCTGCTCAAGGTTGCGTACTGCTTTGCGTAGCCATCTAATTTGCACTAGTCAACCGAGCAAAGACTACTTCAACCTCTTCTTCAGAGGCAAAATCCCCGGCATCTGCTTCAGCAATACCGTCCTGAATTTCTTCAAGTTGCCACCGATGCATTTCAAGGTAAGCATTGATTGCCTCATTGAGTACATACGTCAAAGTACGATCCATGCCAGCAGCAATGGCATCGAGCGCAGCTCTTTTGTTTGGATCAAGTCGAAAGGTTACATTTTCGTTGCTCATAGGATACCTCCTCAGTTGAGGGTTGAAATGCAGGGGTACTCTTTCATGATGCACTGCAACGCAATGCATTGCCAGACAAACGTTACCTTTCTCAGTACAAAGAAGCCAGACAACATCATAATATCACCACTGATAATACAATTGGAGGCCTAGCACAAGTCCTATCGCCATGAGCAATAAACAATGAACAATCAACCTAAGCAACACAAATCCCATACCTAGGCAAAAGCTCATGAACAACATGAAAGCGATGGGCTTCTAAAGCATCATGAAATAATTTCCAGTGACTGCTTAAAAAACTGGGATGGTATTTAAAAACCTCTTGACGAGAATCCTTCTCCTTTTGGGTTCCCAGTGCCTGATATTTCCACGAACCTTTACCCTTGGGAATATAGCTGATATCTGCCTGCCCAAAGCTAAAGATACCTTTACTAATACTTTCTAGCCATCTTTGATGCCGAACTTCACCCTTAGCATCAGTAATATTATTGAGCATTTGAGCAATTAAAGCTTTATCATCAGGGGGAAGACCAGAAAGCTTAGCTTTAGGATCGCCTACTCGATAACGCTGCATCCATAGACACATATGCTCAGCAGCTTCTAGATAGTCCTGAGGATTATTACGAGTAATTTTTTGATCTAAACCATTAGTATATCCCCATTTTAAAAAAGGTTTGTCAGGATGACCTAATACAGCGCCATGTCCTAAAGGTAAAGCTTCACTAATAAAAATATTGGCTAAACGCTCAATTAAATTCTTATGAAAATATCTTTCAATCTGAGCATTTAAATCTTGATCAAGATTACCTTGTTCATCTACCAAGTGTTTGGCATGATTTACCTCATGACTAACACCAGCAAATCCTTGATGAGCCCAGGTATCGGCATAAACGTGCATGGCGATACCCAAGCGATATAAACTATAGGGAAGATGGCGACGTTCAATGCATTCAGTCAGCATTTCTTGGGCAACGTAGCTATTAGGGCGACAAACAAGTTTATTGATAAATTTTCCCTCTGGCTCTTGCCCAGCCGGAAGCCCTCCATTTCCCGGTAAAAAATGAAATGGTATCCAAACTTGATAATTGGCTAATTGCCGAAAATTTCTGTAGTCCAATCGCTTGTGGGCTGAACCTATGCGGTTAAACAAAGCACCATTATCAAACCGAATCAAACCTGAATTTGTAGCATCATCGACATACTGGGCAGAATTGGCAATAATATTTGCCTGTTGGTGTTCAAATCCAGCCAAGCGAGCAACAGCATAGGTAACGCCGTGGTGAAAGTCAATTTGCATCCTCTGTTTACCTTATTAGCTTTTATTATTCTGGTCTTCGATAAGAGGATTTGTTGACCTCTCCTCGCGTTAAAACGACGAGGATTCAAGCGGTTGCTGCGGAGCGCATTAAAATGACGCTCCTACGCGAGAGTTTCCCAGATTTTATATCTGGTAGGCACTCCTCAAAAATGCCCTACA
>JAAHGS010000130.1 GCA_010692645.1 Symploca sp. SIO2E9 | reverse complement strand
TACTTAAGATATCAATTTTCACTACCCATTAAATAAGCTTTTGTGCATCTAAATTGCACTTTATTTCTCCCCATCTCCCCCTCTCCCCATCTCCCCATCTCCCCATCTCCCCATCTCCCCATCTCCCCATCTCCCCATCTCCCCCTCTATCTAAAACTGAGGAGGAAGTGATGAACTTTTAGATTCCGGAAGGATGGGAGTGCCATCAGAGAGATTAAGAATACCGGAAACAACAATTTTTTCTCCCGGTTCTACTCCTTCAAGTACTTGGTATTTATTGCCTTGAATTTCTCCTAACTTAACTGGTTTTTGCCGAGCTATTTGTTGAACTTCTCCTGTCTGCGATTGTTCTTGTTCAGATGCTTCTGGTTTAGTAGCCACATAAACAAACTCCTGCCCACCAAGGCGAGATATAGCCGTGGTGGGGATTAAAACTCCAGGACGCTCATCCCAAATTACCCTTGCCCTCACAAACTGCTCATCTCGCAGTTTACCATCTGGGTTAGGAAACCTAGCCTTAATTAAAATACCTTGTAATTGCTGGTCTACTTGGGGTGAGATAAAGCTAATACCACCAGTTACTATCGCTTCATCTTTTTGGTAACTGACTAACTCTACGGGAAGCCCTACTCGCAATTGTTGTGATCTTTCAAGGGGAATCGAGAGGCGTAAGTCTAAGGATTGGTTCTGAGTAATTGTAGTTATAGTGTTGCCGATACTAACATAATCCCCTACTTTTGACTCTATATCCCCGACTATTCCAGCAATAGGAGCGACTATTTTGTTGTCTTGTAAATCCTCTGTGGCAACTTCTACATTCGCCTGAGTTTGTACTAATGTGGCATTTGCCTCATCAAGACTAGCTCTGGAAGCTTCTATACGCTCTTGAGATGCCTCGAGTTCAGCAACTGCCCTGTCACGATCGCGCCTAATTTGGTCTAAGCGTTGTTCAGCTAAAGCACCTTGAGAAACTAACTGTGATATCCTCTCGAAATCTTCATTTTGAAGTTCTACCTCAGCCTGGGCAGAAACCTTTTCCGCTTCTGCTTCCTTAAGTTCCGCTTTAGCATTAGCCCGCGCTGCTCTCGCCACATTAACATTGGCAATTTCTGCATTCAATTGTGCCTTACTACGATTAAGACTCAATTCCATAATTGGAGTACCGGCAGTAACCCTATCCCCGGAACTAGCAAAAATCTTAGTAATTCGCCCCTCTGTTTCAGCCCTCAACTCAGCTCTTTGTTGAGCTTCCAAAGAGCCAACAAATTCAGAACTTTCTTTAATTGTGCTGGGCACTACATTCTCCAACTTTACTGGCACTCCTGGAGGTCCAGCAGCTGCCAAAGGGGGTTCTCCACCACTACAGGCGCTGGTGAGGAAGGGGAGAGTAAGTATAGTACTTAACAACTTGCCAGAGAGCGGGAAACTAATTTTAGCCATGAAGGGAGCCTGCTAAGGTAGGGGGTTTTGAGACTTAATTGTTCAATGATGCTCTTACCTAGTTCAGTAGTATGTACTGCTATAAATTAAGCACTTACTTTATAGTAAAGCTATATTACAAATGATCGGAGATTACCTTGATATATATAAGCAATTAATCTCATACACATTAGTAATCGATGCTTGAACTTGCTACTTGAGATACACTTAGCAGACTAGAGTGGTACCGTTTGCTCAAATTTTGGGTAACTGCAAAAAGCAATTGTGTCTACTTGTGGGGAATTGGTGAAGAAGACTCTGAGCAGAATGGCACTAAGTTAAGCGTAAACTACTGATATAAATGGCTTTTGGGTGTGGGGTGTGGCGGTGAACGAAATTTTGCGTGGGATTTGAATTCTCCGCGTCTGGAGCGTCTCCGCGTCTGCTTACTTAAATTTCCCCACGCCTTTTTTCGCTCACCCGGGGTGTGGGGTGTGGGGTATGGGTAATTTGGAAGATATTTAGGGCTTGCTGCAGGGCATGGGGGAAGTAACGCTGTGCCTGACGTGGGAGCCGAAGTCCGAACGGTGGGGAAACTCCTTCAGATAAGCTCTATGGATGAGCTAAGAATCCCCCTTTTAGAAAAAGGGGGAGTGTCAACTATCATTGTGAGTACAAAAATCTCCAATTAAAGGACTACTGAAGCTTGGCAGTCCTTTGTGAGACAATCAGAAAAATCTTAGCTTGTCAGGCAAGAAGCCCCACGTCTGTACCCGGAGGGTCAGCGTGGGACGGGGCGTTTAAACGCACCGAAATGAATTCGGTGCGACAGCCCCTCATGAATTGCCTGTGTGAGTTGCGCAGCCACATCAATCGTCCTCTGGTATACTTCTTTTCAAGTAGCAAAGCCTAAAATGCTGGCTACACGCAGTACCTAGACAACTGAAGATATGGGGTTTTACAGGGAAATTGCCTCCTGTAAGTAAAATCTTCAAGGAACGTAGGCGAGTAGTACTAATACTATTCAAGTGGGGCTGGGCATGTTCCCCACTATAAAACGCCCCCTGTGGGAAAAAAGGAGTACCACGAAGGAAGTTCACCGAATCCCTTGCGGAGCCAGAAGCCTACACCGAATCAAAGATTACGGTGTAGGAGATGTCACCTCTCTCCCTTGACTCAGACCAACCCCAAATATTAGTCAGCCAAACTCTTTGGTAAGCGATAATTGGAGAAGTGGTTGCTAGAGATCACACTAGAGGCCGTGATTGGAGAATAGAGACCCAATTTCAAAACCTATGTCAACTTCTCGTCATTTCGTAGTCCTAGGCTTGGGGGCAGGGATTGCCTTAAGCTTAATTAAACCTAGTGCCTCACAAGATTTACCATTACTCACCAAACCAAAGAGTGACTTTAGTGCCAGTGAGAATGTTAACTCAGTAGTCGTCAACACTTCCAAGCCTCTATCCCCATCTCCTGCAACCTCACCTTCAACAGGTTCTTCAGTTGAACTTGGAGATAAACCCACCTTGACTATTGGCAAACCAGAAGTTATACCTGTGATTGCCAGCAGTTCTAAGCAACCAAAGAAGTCTGGGTTGCTAGTAGAAGAGAAACTGACTCACTCAGCTGTCAAACCTAGCACAGCTGCTACCACATCTGCTGAGTTGGAACAATTGATTAGTCAGTCTCCTGAATCAGAAAGACCAGATTCGGTTCCTACACTTGAATCCCCTCAACCTGAAAGCCCAGAGTCAACTCCAGAAGAAACTCAAGCCCCTAAACCTGAAAGCCCAGAGTCAACTCCAAGAGAAACTCAAGCCCCTGAATCGGAAACTCCAGAGTCAACTCCAGGAGAAACTCAAGCCCCTAAACCCGAAAGCCAACAATCACCGCCAGCAGGGATAGAATTGCCAGCCTCAGATACCCAATCATCATCGCTAGAATTCCTTAATCCCAGCCCTAATCCCCTGCTCTTTCCTACTCAAGCCGAGGAAGTTGAAGTTAAAACTACTCAGGCAATTACGCTGACCGAAGCAATTGCACTGGCAAGGCGCAATAGTCCAACTTTACAACAAGCAAGACTTACTTTGCAGCGTAATGAATTTGCTTTGCGAGAAGCATTAGCAGCTGAGTTTCCCACAGCAGTTGTACAAACTGACTTGACTCATACAGATTCTGCCGCAGAGGAGCTAACTAATGAAGCCAGGGCAGAGGCAGGGGTACTAGAACAAGATACCGCTTCAACTCAATTCAATGCCACGCTGCAATTGAGTTACAATTTGTACACAGGAGGACTTAGACCGGCACAAATCAGGGCAGCAGAAGAACAGGTGCGCTTGCAGCAGCTACAGGTAGAGACTGTTGCTGAACAACTACGCCTTGATGTTACTGAAGCTTACTACAATTTGCAAAATGCCGATGCCCAGGTTGAGATTTTTGAGGCGGCAGTAGAGGCTTCCGAGCAAAACTTGCGGGATGCTCAGTTACTAGAACAAGCGGGCTTAGGAACGCGCTTCGATGTCTTGCAACAGGAGGTGCAGTTGGCAGATGACCAACAAAGCTTAATCAGTAGTGGGAGTAATCAAGATATTGCCATAAGCCAGCTGGTAGGATTGTTGAACTTGGGTCAGCAAGTGGAAGTCACAGCCGCTGATCCCATTGAATCAGCAGGGGAATGGAAAATCTCCCTAGAAGAAAGTATTGTCCTGGCTTTGAAAAACAGAGCCGAATTGGAACAACCACTAGTTCAGCGCATAATTAACGAACAACAAAGGCGTATAGCTCTAGCTGCTATTAGACCGCAAGTAACCTTAAGTGCTGCCTATAACGCCCTTAATGTTTTTGATGATGACTTCGGCTTTGGAGATGGTGTGACTTTGCAGGCGACAATGCAGTGGAATTTCTTTGATGGTGGAGCAGCTAGAGCTAGAGCTAAGCAAGAAGAAGTTGATATTGCTACCGCTGAGAGCCAATTTGAGGACATTCGTGGTCAAATACGCCTACAGGTAGAAACTGCCTATTACGAGTTGGAAGCTAACCAGGAAAATATTGGAACGACAACTGTAGCTGTTGAACAGGCCCAAGAGAGCTTAAGGCTAGCGCGGCTAAGATTTCAGGCAGGTGTGGGAACCCAGACAGAAGTGATTAATCAACAAACGGCGCTGACTCGAGCAAGGTCGAATTTACTCAATGCAACTGTGGAGTACAATCGCTCACTGGCACAACTACAGAGGGCAATTAGTAATCTTCCCGATAGTAATCTTTCTGATATACCCTAGACCGCAGTGCTATCTGAGAAATTTGAGTAGAGTGTGGTAATTCTGCAAAAATTGCAGAATTATTTAATATTCCTTAATAAAATAGGAGTAAGGTGAAAGTCAGGAAAATTGATGGCTAATATTAAATTTGTCAAGGAAGACCAGGAAGTGATTGCTGCCGATGGGGCTAACTTAAGAGAGAAGGCTCTACAAAATCGCATTGACCTTTATACCTTTAGGGGTAAGATGATGAACTGTGGAGGTTATGGTCAATGCGGTACCTGCATTGTAGAAATTGTTGCAGGCATGGAAAACCTTTCTCCTCGGACACAGGTAGAGCAGCGAAAACTTAGGAAAAAGCCTGATAATTATCGATTGGCATGCCAAGTACTGGTTAATGGACCCATCAGCGTGGTTACTAAGCCCCAAGTCAGAAAAGATCAAGATACGACCAAAGCAATAGCGAGTTAACGCTCCATGCACTAAGAGTATTCAGTGCTTGTGTGCAAGATAAGTAGCTTCTGTTTCCCTGCGGTCTTGTTTAGTTGAGCTAAACTCATTTTTCCAAAATTAGTGTTCGGGTGCATGGACTACCCTCATCAAATAGTGTATTTTAGTTTCGTGATTGGTTTGCTAATAGGTGCTACTGGCAGTCCCCTTATTCTGCAAACTTGCGGCTTGAGTGGGGCTCTTTGGTGGTAGTCTAGGTGGGTTGAAAACTATTTAGAGGTAAAGGTCTAATGGAAGTTAATGATTTAGGATTTGTAGCCACAATTCTGTTCATACTGGTTCCCAGCGTTTTTTTATTAATTCTGTACATCCAAACGGCTAGCCGCGAAGGTAACAAAGATTCTTAAAATCGGCACTAAATGAAATTCCCAGCTCTTGCTATACGGCAAAGCTGGTTTTTTATACTACCTTTAAGATGTAAACCTTTCTGATTTGTTTAGGGCTTAAATCGTGTCAGTTTCTGGAAAATCTTGGCAGTCTTACGAGTAATGCCTGGTTCTGTTAACATTCCTTGGCTGGGGCTAAACAAAAATGCAAGTATAAATAAACTAGAGATGACTATGACAATCGCAGCTCCTGATGGCCAATCTAGATAATAACTCAAATACATACCACTGACAGTAGAGATGATCCCAATTACTGAACCTAATACCATCATTTGATGTAATTCTTTCACTAACAGATAAGCGGTAATTGCTGGCCCTACTAGCAGAGCAATGACTAAGAGAACTCCTACAGTTTGCATACTTGCAACAATGGTCAGGGTAATCGCGCAGATTAAACCCAAATACATTGCTTTTACTGGTAAACCAGAAGCTTGGGCACCAAGTGGGTCAAAGGTATAAAATAGTAGCTCTTTATAAAACAGCTTAGTTAACAGTAAAATCACCACTGTAATCACTAAAGTGTTCCATAAATCTGCTGTTCTTAACCCTAAAATATCACCAAATAGAAGAAGACTAAGGTCAATACGGTTAGTCTTGAGTGCAGTAATTAAAATTACTCCTAAGCTCATAAAACTAGTCAAAATTAACGCCATTGCCGCATCTACTTTGACTCGTGATTGTGTTTGAATTAGTGCTACTAATAAGGCTCCAAGAACACCAGCAATAAAAGCACCAAAGGAAATATTAATATTCAAAAAAGAAGCGATGGAGAGCCCAGGCAAAATTGCATGGGAGATTACATCGCCAATCATCCCCATTTGTTGTACGATTAAATAACTGCCCACCACAGAGCTTAAAATACCTAGCAAAACCCCTGTAGCGATCGCATTGCGCATAAATTCAAAACCTAGTGGTTCAATGAGCCAGTCCAACATCAGATCAGCTGATAACAATTTACTAAACGTTTAATGCTTATAATTGCAACATAGTTCATGGTTTACAGTTAATTTTTGTTATTTAAACCATAAACCAGTGAAATCATTTTATGCTGCCAGCAGCTTTAATCCTTGACCATAAGCCTTGTTAAGATTACCAGTTGTTAGTACTTGCTCTCTAGAACCAACTGCAATTAATTTCTTATTGAGCAATAATAATTGGTCATAATCTTCTAAACTTGCTCCTAAGTCATGGCTGACTACTAACAAAGTTTTATTTTGAAATTTAAGTTCATAAAAAATCTCAAAAATAATTTCTTCCGTCTTTTTGTCTACGCCAACAAATGGCTCGTCAAAGAATAACAACTCTGCTTCTTGAGCCAGTGCTCTTGCCAAAAATACCCTTTGCTGCTGCCCACCAGAGAGCTCGCCAATTTTACAATGACAATACTCTAACATGCCTACCCTTTCCAGGGCAGCTGTGACAATTGCTAGAGATTGACGGCTTGGTTGCCTAAACCAACCTGTGTATATTGTGCGGCTTGTCATCACCACATTGGACACAGTAATCGGATAGTCCCAATCAATCTTGGTGCGTTGCGGTACATAAGCTACCCGTTTTAATTGTTTGAGGAGGGGATAGGAACAAAACCGCACTGTACCACTGTCAAGGGGAAGTAATCCTAGCATCGCTTTCAGCATAGTGCTTTTGCCAGCACCGTTGGGTCCCAACAGAGCAACTAATTGTCCTGGTTTAACGGAAAAGGTAACATCGCTAATGGCACGAGTATTTCGATAGCTTACTGCTAAGTTGTGGACTTCAAGCATTAAGTTAATCGACTAAGGATAATTGTGGTCATTGAACCTCAATTGTAAACCTAAGTGATAATCTTTATCAAGCATCAATTTTGATCATAATGAAAGTCTTGACGACAATGCTAGCTATTCTGCTCAGCCATGCTAAAGTTGTAATGAATATAAGATATGAATTTTTCCCTAAACAACAATAATTGTTTTACATGGTTTACGTGATAATGATTATCATGCAAACAAAAACAACAAACTACAGCCTGCAAGTCGGGGATTTTAACCCTGCGCCAAGAACCTTACTTTTCACGGGAAGTCCCAAAACCCCCAGTCTGAGGCAGGGGGCAGGAGGCAGGGGGCAGGAGGCAGGGGGCACAAGAGTTTGGACCATTAACTAATATCAAATAAATATAGCGTTTCTCCAATAACTGAGATACACCTAGTTCTGTTCCCTACTCCCTGCTCCCTAAAACCAAGAAATTTGTATCTCACCAATTTGAGAAGTGCTATATATGATTTAAATGCGTAACAGCTTAGAAAAAAAATCCTGATTAAGTCCCCACACCCCGTTGTTAAGATATATGAGCAATTGGGACAATTTTCTTTTGATATCACTATGGTTACTACCTTTACCAAATTAACATTTGAGCAGTTTTTAGCACAGTATCCTGATGGAGAGGGAAAGTTTGAGTTAATCAATGGAGAAATTATTAAAGTGGAGGCAACCAGAGCGCATAAAAATGTAGCTAGATATTTAGTAAAAGCTTTTGATCAAGAAAGTGAACGTTTGGGATTAAATTATGTTGTTGATAAAGATATTGTAATCAAAACAGTCAATTCTGCAGGAGTCCAACAAGGTAGAAATCCAGATGTAGGAGTAGTTGAAGAATCAGTATGGAATGCTAATGTCAATACTTATGGAGCCTTAAGTGAGCCAATTCAACTAGCGGTGGAAGTGAGCTCAACAAATTGGGATGATGACTATATTGACAAATTGGAAGAATATGAACTTTTAGGAATTCATGAATATTGGATTGTGGATTATTTAGCAATTGCCTCTCGCAATTATTTAGGCAACCCAAAAACACCTACTGTATTTGTTCATCAATTAGTAAATGGTAAATACAAAGCTCAAGCATTTAAGGGGGATAACACTATTAAATCTCTAACTTTCCCAGAACTCAAAATAACTGTAGAGCAAATTATCAGAGCTTCAGGAATTTATCCATAAGTTTGGCTTCAAGTCATAAATTAAATTATTTGCTCCTAAGCATCCCCTGCCCATTATACCCTTATGCTTAACGGGTTACCCCTGCCGACCCCACATCAAGTTGGATGATGAGTTGCCCTGCATCCCTTGACACTTATATTTGGCGATTGTTAACGTAAAGTTGTTTGAACAGGATTCTTTAGCTAAAACTAGGCTGTTGAGCTTCGTTCATGGTTCATGGTTCATTGTTCATAGCAGTTAACCATGATTAGAGCAGGGTATCCTTCAACAAATTAATACTTAAATATTTCTGACTTTACACATACTTTATAAAAAGCTTTTTAGTTAATTTATTGTCAAGCAAGCAGCAACTAAACTAATAAAGGAAAAAACTACTATGTTCAATCAAAACAAACATCATTCTCTTCACCATGTTGTGATTGTAGGTGGCGGATTTGGTGGCCTTTACGCAGCTCACCATCTGAGAAAGGCACCAGTAAAAGTAACGCTGATTGACAAGCGGAACTTTCATTTGTTCCAACCACTACTTTACCAAGTCGCAACTGGTGGTTTATCTCCCGGTGATATTTCTTCACCTCTACGTGCCGTAGTTGCTCCTAATAAAAATACGCGAGTACTGATGGGGGAAGTGATTGATGTAGAACCCCAACAGCGAAAAATCAAATTAAAAGACGAAGAATTAACCTATGATACCTTAATAGTTGCCACTGGTGTTAGCCACCATTATTTTGGCAATGATCAATGGGCCCAGAAAGCTCCTGGTTTGAAAACCATAGAAGATGCCCTAGAAATGCGGCGTCGAATTTTCTTCGCCTTTGAAGCAGCAGAGAAAGAAGCGGATCCCGAAAAGCGCCGCGCCTGGTTAACTTTTGTAATCGTCGGAGGTGGTCCAACGGGTGTAGAATTAGCGGGAGCAATGGCAGAACTAGCTTACACCACCCTCAAGAATGACTTCCGTCACATTGACACTTCAGAAACCCAAATCTTGCTCTTAGAAGGCATGGATCGAGTCTTGCCACCTTATCAACCTGAACTTTCAACCAAGGGCCAAACCTCGCTAGAAGCTTTGGGAGTAACAGTACAGACGAAAAGTTTGGTTACTAACATTGACGATAATACAGTTACTATACGTCGCGGTGATAGTACAGAACAAGTGCAGGCGCAAACAGTTCTTTGGGCAGCTGGTATGAAAGCCTCAGGCATGGGCAAAGTACTTTCTCAAGCTACTGGTGCAGAACTTGATCGGGCAGGAAGGGTAATTGTCAAACCAGATTTGAGTATACCAGGACATGGTAATATTTTTGTAATTGGCGACCTCGCAAATTTCTCTCACCAAGACGAAAATGGTAAACCCCTGCCGGGAGTTGCCCCAGTAGCCATGCAAGAAGCCAAATATGTTGCCCGCCTGATTGAGAAACAGTTGAGAGGGGAAACTCTGCCAGGATTTTGCTATCGAGACTTTGGCAGTTTAGCCGTAATTGGAAGACATGCGGCAGTAGTAGATTTAGGTTTTGTCAAGTTTGCTGGTTTTCCCGCATGGTTGGCATGGCTGTTTATTCACATCTTTTTCTTGATTGAGTTTGACAACAAGTTGCTGGTATTAATTCAGTGGGGATGGAACTATTTCACTCGCAAACGGGGGGCGCGTCTGATTACGAATCAAGAGTTAGTGCCAAGGCAGGGAGTGGAAGATAAAAGCAATAATCAGATGCCGATTAAAGTGTGATTTTGTACCAAGGGATTTCCGATATAAAAAAGAATATTACAAATACTCTGACTTGAAGTAACAAGTAAGAAGTAAAAACAAGAACATTTCTTACTTATTACTTATTACTTCCTACTTTTTACTGATTCAAGATACTGATGCCAGACTTGCTAGAGGGTTAGCAATAGTATCTGAAGGTGCTTGAAACTCACCAGTTAAAACAAATTCCAAACGCAGTTTTACCCAGGTTATGAATTGAGGATTGGTAGAAATTACAGCTACCGAAGGTTTAGGGGATTCCTTCTTGACTGCTGCCATTTCCGGCGCTTCCAAGAATGCCGGCTGCTTAACTAGCCAAAAATCAATTTCTTTTTCCTTTTCTTGGTAGTTCTTAGTGCGTTCTCTGAGTACTTCCTCAAAGGGTTCTTCTTCCAAGAGAAAACGTTGACTTGCCAAAACGTAGTAGTAAGTTTGCATCTTGTCAGTTGTTAGTTGTTAGTTATGAGCTATGAGTTTTTTACCAGAATTAAGGGCAGCTTCAATTGATACATTCATAACTTTTAAGATTAGTTTACAGTACCACAACCGCCTCTAAAATTTCCCCCACATTGCTTGCTTCATTTCTCGAACAGCCCTTTCTATACCCACAAGAGAGGCCCTAGAGATAATGCTATGTCCAATGTTGAGTTCTTCCATACCTTCAATGTCAGCAACAGGAAAAACATTCCAGTAGGTTAAACCATGGCCAGCATTAACTCGCAAACCAGCAGCAATTGCCTGTTGGCATCCCTGGGCTAATGCCGCTAGTTCTTTGTTTTGACTCTCCTCATCCCTTGCCTCGGCATAGCAGCCAGTGTGCAATTCAATGAATTTAGCTTTGATCTTAGCAGCAGCATCAATCTGAACCGGATCGGCGTCAATAAATAAGCTTACAGGAATTCCTTGCCCTTGTAATTTAGAGACCATTTCACTCAGACGTTGAATTTGAGAAGCGACATCGAGTCCTCCTTCTGTTGTTACTTCTTCTCGTTTTTCAGGTACCAGGGTAATGTAATCCGGTTTAATGTCAAGGGCAATAGCCACCATTTCTTCAGTAGGTGCCATTTCCATATTTAAGTGAGTCCGCACTATTTGTCGTAATAGGTGAACATCTCGATCTTGAATGTGACGCCTATCTTCCCGCAAATGGGCTGTAATGCCATCAGCACCAGCAAGTTCTGCTAACACTGCTGCCGCAACTGGATCCGGTTCCACGGTTCGCCTTGCCTGCCGAATCGTAGCGATGTGGTCGATATTGACCCCAAGTGTCAGCACCTACTTTTTGCTCCTGAACTAGCGCTAGTCTACAGCAGTTGATCCTACAACGAAAAAGACCTACGCTGAATCAGCTTCCCTACTGAGGTAACCTTTTGTTAAAAATTGCCATCTTTATTTAGGTTTATTATTCTATTTTTTCAACAAAAGTAACAATCATTATATTTTCTTGATCAAATCAAAATATTTAAGTCAAAAAACTATCAATTATAAACGGTTTCTTCTATACTTTGTTTTTTAGAATTTGGTTTAACTTTAACTTGTTTGTTGATCATATATCCAAATATGTAAGTAAAATTCATGAAAGCTTGCTACTAGCTAATGATAGAGGTGCGGCGCAAGTTAGGTCGCTATGATGATATGGTTAGAAGTTTAAACAGACTTAAAGATGACAGATCACTACTACTACAGTTGGCGCGAGCAAGGCGATACACTGCGTAGCCTGAATCGCTATGAAGAAGCCATCGCCTGCTACAAAAAAGCCCTAGAAATGCAACCAGATGACAGTTATGCTTGGTACTGGCAGGGCAACCTCTTGAGTGACTTGGAGCGCTACGAACAAGCAGTTACCAGTTACGAAAAAACCCTGGAAATTAAGCCCAACTACGACGATGCCTGGAACAACCGAGGGCTGGCACTAGAAAAACTAGGTCGCTACGAACAAGCAATTGCCAGTTATGACCAAGCCCTAAAAGTTAACCCTAACTACCGTATTGCTTGGCAAAATCGAAGTTACGCTCTCAGAGCTTTGGAACGTGAGCATGAGGCAGTTGCCAACTATAATCAAGCTCTAAAAATGGAGCCAAACTATCACTGGGGCTGGCGCTCTTACGGTGATGCACTAAGCAACTGTGGGCGTTATGAGGAGGCAATCTCCAACTATGATATCGCTCTTGACATGCAGCCAGACGATTATGCAGCTTGGAATGGACGGGGATATGCCCTTAAAAACCTAAACCGCTACGAAGAGGCAATAGTCAACTACGACAAAGCCCTAAAAATTAATCCTACAGACACTACAGTTTGGGCAAACCGGGGCAATGCCCTGAGTGAATTAGGCCGCGACGAAGAGGCAATTGCTAACTACGACAAAGCCTTGGCAATCAAGCCAGACAACTACTACTGCTGGAAGGATCGAGGACTAGTTCTACAAAAATTGGGTCAGTGCCAAGAAGCTATGACTAGCTACGAAAAAGCTATAGAGGCAAAACAGGACTACGAATGCGCCTGGGTGTTCCGAGGCATGCTCTTGAGTGATTTTGGTCGCTACCAAGAAGCAATTACCAGCTATGAAAAAGCTATGGAAATTGAGCCTGAGTTCTTTTGGAGTTGGGGAATGCGTGGTATAGTCCTAGAAAAATTGGGTCGCTACCAAGAAGCGATCGCTAGCTTAAATCGAGCCACAGAGATTTGCCCCTATTACGAGGATGGGTTTTACCACAAAGCTCGTTGTTATGCTATACAGGGCGAACCGATGGCAGTAATTGAAAACTTGCAAAAGGCGATCGAAATCAATCCCGATTCCTATCGGCAGAAGGCAGAAACTGACCCAACATTTGAACTGATGCGAACAAATCAACACTTTCAAGCACTGATTCAAAAAGCAGAAAGGTAAAATAGGAATATGTAGATTCTAGAGACCAGTTAACTGGTCACTTATGCCTATCGAAACTATCTACGGTAATCTTAAAGGTCTCAAGGCTAGTCAGCTCAAACAGCTCAAGCGGCTGTATCACCAGCGCTTGCCAGGTGATCGTTTGACAACGCCAGAATTTGCCCAGCGACTGGCAGCAATTAGTACTGAGATCAAACAGCCTTTGTGCGCCTATATCAACCGCAGAGGACAGGTAATTCGTGTTGGCGTTGGTAATCCTTCTCAGACTAAGATTCCGCCTATGGAATTGCCCCGTTATGGGGCAGAAAGATTGTGTGGGATTCGCTGTCTTGCTACCCAACTCAAATCAGAAACCCCCAAACAATCCTGCTTAACTGCGATGGCAATTCAGCGACTGGATGCCTTGGCGATATTCACTACTACAGGAGCGGGATTTGAACGGCGGGGTGGTGGTGCTACAGGTTATATCAAAGAAACCTACCTAGCTCATCTGTTACCTCCCAATGAACAGGAAACGCCAACTCCTGATCAAACCCAGAGTGTAAACTTCGGACTGAGTTGGACTCTGTCGCCTCCCCTAAGCCTAGACGTACTAAGCAAGCAAGATTTTCTAGATTTAGTAGAAGGACTAGAGGAAGAGTTCCGCCGACAATTTATTGTTCAGCATTTAGATGCCCGAGATATAGAACAAGACCGGGTACTAATCGTAGGTTTGATGACTGATAAAATAACACTAGAGCGATTTGAAGACGGCTTGGCAGAAATTGCCTCTTTGGTGGACACTGCTGGGGGAGAAGTCTTGCAGACGATGTGGCAAAACCGCTCACGCCCTCATCCCCAGACAGTTGTCGGTGCTGGTAAAGTCGATGAAATTGCCCTGACAATACAAACTATCGGAGCTAATCTTGTCGTCTTTGACCGTGATCTTTCACCAGCGCAAGTTCGTAACCTGGAATCCCAACTGGGCGTTAGTGTTGTAGACCGCACAGAAGTAATTCTAGACATTTTTGCCCAAAGAGCCCAATCCCGAGCCGGTAAATTGCAGGTAGAACTTGCCCAACTAGAATACATGCTGCCCCGCCTCACAGGGCGGGGTAAAGCCATGTCGCGCCTGGGGGGAGGGATTGGCACTCGCGGACCTGGCGAAACCAAATTAGAAACCGAACGCCGTGCAATTCAGCGTCGCATTGCTCGACTGCAACAGGAAGTGAACCAATTGCAAGCGCATCGCTCGCGGCTGCGCCAAAAGCGTCAAAAACATGAAATTCCTAATATCGCAGTAGTTGGTTATACAAACGCCGGGAAATCTACCCTCTTAAACACGCTAACTAATGCTGAGGTGTATACTGCTGATCAGTTGTTTGCTACCCTAGACCCCACTACCAGGCGAGTGCAGATTGCAGACGCAGTTGAAGGGAAGCCGCAATCAATTCTGCTTACCGATACAGTTGGCTTTATCCATGAACTTCCGCCACCACTTGTAGACTCCTTCCGCGCTACTTTAGAAGAAGTAACCGAAGCTGACGCCCTGCTTCACGTAGTAGATTTATCCCATCCGGCATGGCAAAGCCATATTCGCTCTGTAATGTCAATTCTGTCAGATATGCCCCTGACACCAGGACCAATACTACTGGCATTTAATAAGATTGATGAAGCAGACAGCAATACCTTGGCACTGGCTCAAGAAGAATTTCCTCAGGCTGTGTTTATTTCAGCAAGCAAGGGCCTGGGATTAGAAAATTTGCGCCAGAAATTAGCCCAGTTAGTGCATTATGCGCTAATAAAAACTTAGGAGGCAGAAGGCAGAAGGCAGGAGGCAGGAGGCAGGAGGCAGGGGTTGGTATTTTTTGATGGTGAGCGATAATCTCAATAGAGACCGAGAGTAACCTCAAAGTTTAATGCTTTATCCCGGCGATGCCGAGATTTTAAATTTCCTTGAGCAAATCCAGCTAGCTCGCAGTGTCGCCATTGGCTTGCGGTGCTATCGACTGCGAACAATGGGTTTGCATTTTGGACGCTGGCTGAAATTGGCTCCAGAACAAATGCGTCAGCTAGTTTTCCTCTGCTATTGCCACGGCTTGGGAAAAATTAGTCTTCCCGACGCTATCCTGCTCAAAAAAGGTCGTTTAAACGAGCAGGAATGGATCAAGATTAGAGAGTACCCTGAGATATCAGAACTTATTTGTAAACAGCACTCAATTCTCAAGGAGTTTGCGCCTTTGGTGCGTTCTCATCAAGAACGACTTGATGGCAAAGGCTATCCTGACGGCTTGACTGGCGAGAAGATTCCTTACGTTGTTCAAGTCTTCCAACTACTCAATATTGCCGATGCGATTATCAATAAACGACGAAATCACCTCCGCAAGAATTCTACTAGCGATCATCCCTACTGGAAACAAGCCGTTGAGGAAATTACCAAAGAAATGCAGGTAGGGGGTAGAGATCAAGTACTATGCGAGAAGTTTTTCCAGTTTCTCGAACTTTACTACCGTGGAGGTAGTTGAGTAATAGAATGGTTCATAGTTCATAGTTCGGTATTCTACAACCAAAGGGTTTTAGCCATTAAGTCATATCGAATAAATATATGATTTAAATGCGTAACAGCTTAGAAGGCTCCAGGCTCTAAGCTAGCATTAACTGCCGAATTCCGGGAACGAGAAAATATAATCAAGTTTTTGTCTTAATTCTATTGTAATACGATATACTACAAACATTGAAGCTTAACCAGAGTTCTTTGGTTGTGGCTTAAATTGATTAGGCCTGGCGAAAAAATCAGCTGCACTACTATTGCCTATGACTCTTACAACTACTCGCTCTCATACCCAACAAGTAGCGCTAAGAGCTTATGAATTGTGGAAATCCTATGGTTCGCGCCAAGTTGTTCAAGGTGTCAATTTTATCCTGAATCCTGGGGAAATTTTAGGTTTGCTTGGTCCTAATGGTGCCGGAAAAACCACCATAGTAGGAATGCTCTACGGCATAGTGATTCCTAGTCGCGGTTTTGTCCAATTAGGGCAAAATCAGGTACAAGCTCAAGGCTCATTAGTCCGTCATTCAATGGGGATTGTAACCCAAGAAGACAATCTTGACCCAGATTTTACGGTGTTGGAGAACTTGATTTTTTTTGCCCATCACTACCGGATTGTCGGCAAAGCTGCGCGGAAACGGGCAGGAGAATTACTAGCGCAAGTGGGGCTGCAAGATTATGCCAAAAATCGTATTGATGAACTTTCCGGAGGTATGAAGCGACGCCTAGTCTTGGCACGGGCGTTGATTAATCAGCCTCAAGTGGTATTTCTAGATGAACCTACCACGGGACTTGATCCCGATGCGCGGCAGGAGTTTTGGAAGTTGGTTAGCCAGCTTAAGGAAAATGGTTGTGGGGTACTATTAACTACTCATTATATGGATGAAGCCCAAAGATTATGCGATCGCATAATTTTACTCCAACAGGGCAAAATGATCGACCAAGGCACCCCCGAGGAACTGATTGAACGCACTGTTGGCACGGAGGCAGTAGAAATTGAGGGCATTGGTGAGCAAATTCTACAGCAACTGGCTTCTGAGTATCGAACTTGGTATCGACCTTTCGGCAATAGCTACCTGATTGGTTTACCTCTAGATAATCCGCAGTCTTTATGGGAAAAACTCAGTAGCACTAATCCCTTAAGTCTAACCCGCCGTCGTACCAATTTAGAAGATGTATTTTTGCATCTGACAGGAAGAGCACTCAATTGATTTTACCTACCTTTCGGTACAGAAGGCAGGGCTATAAATAAATAATTGCAATGAAAGGTATTTCTGTAACCCTCTGGGGCGTCTACTCTGTTTGGCATCGTCATGCCAGAGTTTATCAAAAAACTTGGTTAGTTAATAGCTTACCCCCATTGTCGGAACCGCTAATTTATCTAGTAGCTTTTGGCTATGGTCTCACCCCATTAGTGGGAGATATATCTTACAAAGGTGAAACTATATCTTATTTAAGATTTATTGCGCCAGGAATGATCGCAGTTGGAGTAATGTTTCAATCATTTTTTGAGGGAGCTTTTGGCAGTTTTCTCCGCCTCAGTTTTCAAAAAACCTGGCAAGCACTCCTCACAGCACCTTTAAACTTTACTGAAGTGTTTCTCGGTGACTGGCTGTGGGCAACTACCAAGGGGATAGCTGCTGGTTGTTTGACTGGTATAGTTGCTGTATTGTGGGGACTTTACTCTGGTTGGCATTTAATATTGTCTTTGCCGTTAATTATTTTGGGCAGTATGCTGTTTGGGGCAATGGGACTATTGACAGCAGGAATAGTGCGTACCATCGATCAAATTAATGTGCCAGTGTTCTTATTGCTCGTCCCCATGTTTACTCTATGTGGCACTTATTTCCCCCGTGAAACCTTACCTACTATTTTGGGTTATTTAGCTGATGTTTTGCCTCTTGCTGCTGTTGTTGACCTTTTGCGTTGGCCTTTGGGACTATCAAATTTCTGGTTTTTAGAGTTAATCTGGTTGCTCTTATTAACTGGTGTTTTTTCTGTTCTAGCTTGGA
>JAAHGS010000013.1 GCA_010692645.1 Symploca sp. SIO2E9 | reverse complement strand
AACGAGGGTGTAGGGTTTGGAAATAGAAAAAGATCCTGATTGATTCCCCACACCCCACCCCCCTTTGTTAAAAAATTAACGGAGAAAAACTTAGGGGCACACTAACTTGCGCCCTTACTAGGGTGGAGAAGCTGAATCGGCCAAACTGTAAAAAAAGCTAGTTTTCATCCTTCCGTTAAAAGTGAAGGACTTTCAAGAAATCCATCCTGTGATAACAAAGGTTGGAGAGTTGACCCAATCACTTCAGTGACTTTCTGATTACCTTGGAGATTCAAATGAATATGGTCATGGTATAAATTTTCTGGCGCTTCGGTGCTATTGAACACAGGCAGAAAATCCACATAGGTAATCTGCAAGTCTTTGGTAAACTTCATTAAACGTGCGCGCTCTCTGATTTCATAGTCACGAGGACCAGGGGAACCAATTTCTCGCAGTAGGGGAGTCATTGCTAAAACAAACTGAGCACCAGATGCCTCTACCAGTAACTTAATTTGCCCAATTGCCTCTAGATTTATGCCGACGATATCGCCTGGCTCCTCATCTCCTGCTGCTATTGCTGGCGGAGTTTCTCCCGAAAATAAGCGGCTGAAGATTTCTAGTATTGCTAGAAGTGGTTTGCTAATGGGATAATTGCGGTCGCGCCCTACTACCGCCGAACTTGGTTTTTTGGAAAACAAATCGTCTGTATTAATAAGCAGCACTAACGCTTGAACATCAAAAGTCCCAAAGCGTTTGATATAAGCAAGCTCATTTCTTGGTCCCCAAGAGTTTGCAGAGGCATTAAGCACTTCAACGGTTTCACAGACAGTTTTTGGGGTAGAATTTTGTTTCGATACTTCCTTGAAAGAAGATTCTAGATGAGTCGCTAGCAGTGCGGAAATAGTTTGATCTTGATGTGTCCACCAACCTCCATTGGCGATTGAATCTCCCAAAAGCAGCACCCGCAGCGTTGATTTTGCTCGTTTAGCCGCGATAGGCTGAGTTCGCATCGAATACTCATTGATGGCAATGCGATTTCCAAACCGCCTTGTGCTTTGGTTGGGTGCTAACAGGTAACCAATTTCTTCATCTGCAAGGTAAGTTAGAGGATTGCCAAATCCCAAGAAGCGCAGACTCACCTCTAGAACCACCAAAAGCCCTACCAGCGCTGCCAAAATTAACAGTAATAATTTCACTTATCATCTCCTTGTTCTGCATTAGCTAAATTAATCTTTAGAATCGAGTACTCACCCTCTGCTGATAGCTAATCTAGACCAAGATACATTCCGATTGCTACTTTGCTTGAACTAGAACAGGAGCTATAGTAAAATGTCAGACCTAGATCGTGGAATTATGAAATTTAAGGGAGCCGATAGCCCAGCTGTGATCGCAATTTCAGCAGTGGTGGTTTTAGGCGGCGTCGCCTTCCTAATTTGGTGGGGAATTCAAACTGCTTACACCGTCAGCTAGTTTACTCTGGCAGCAGCGGCAAGGATGTGGCTTCTGGTTCATGGCTGATGGCAATGAACCATATCTCCAAAGCAAATTTGGTATTACACACAAGCTGTGCTATAATCGTTTAGGTGTGGAATAAGAGGGTCGATGCCCGAGTGGTTAATGGGGGCGGACTGTAAATCCGCTGGCTACGCCTACGCTGGTTCAAATCCAGCTCGGCCCACCACCAACCCAGCAGAGCTGGCAGTTGTTAGGATAGAACGGAAGATAAAGGTTCTTTTTTGCCCGTGTGGCTCAGTGGTAGAGCACACCCTTGGTAAGGGTGAGGTCACGAGTTCAATCCTCGTCACGGGCTTATGAACTACTCTACCTTACAGGAGGACGGGTGTAGATTAACTAGGGCTTGCTGAATAATTGGACTTTGGACAAAGAAAAAACATTTGGGTAATATTTACCCAAATGTTATTGGTAATAATATCGATTTTAGAGAAGGGAATGAGTTTGATGAATTTGGGGGAGAAATTTCGTGGTGAAAAAAAAGATAGTTTGATATCAGCGTGAATCATCAACTTTCATGACGCCAAGAAATTCTTCTCTAAGAGTTGAGAACTTAAGTCCTGCAATAATGAGATTTACAGTAAGTCATAATTTAAGATGACTGATTTGGTGGGCAAGCGTTTAGAGCAATACACTATGAAGAGACCACAGGAAGTATTGCTGGTGAATGTTGAAATTGCAGGGGAACAAGATCAAATTACAATTTTTAAAGGATTTTCTAGTTCTTTGATGCGCCCGACCTCTTTTGATCCAGATATTCCGGTCATGCCAGCAGAGACAAAGATTATCAAAATAGACAGAGTGGCAGCTCCTTACAACCCCAATGCACCTGATTATATCGAGCAAGGACTGACCTGGGAAAATATGCAAAAGTTGTTGTTGGATGTTGGTATCTAAAATACTTGATTCAGACAGTCTAATAGTCCTTATATGGAGAAAGTGCTATCCTCCACAGTGAGTGTGTTGTGTGAGGAAAATTAGCTTATGGTTACATCTCCTATCTGGAAAGCTCCAAAATCAAATTCTTCGGAGCAATCAAACCAGATTCAGCAAAGCTACTCCAGCAATTTCAGTCTGCTTCAAAAACCACTGACGCTACCAACTTCCCCCTTGTTTGGTACCGATGGCATTCGGGGGAAAGCGGGAGAACTCTTAAGTGCCGATTTAGCACTAAAAGTTGGCTTCTGGGGTGGTCAGGTGTTGCGCTCCAGTGCAACTACACAAGGCCCTGTGATTTTGGGATTCGATTCACGAAACTCAAGTGATTCCTTGGCAAGAGCTTTGAGTGCAGGAATAAACGCCGCCGGTTTAGATGTATGGAATCTGGGTTTATGCCCCACTCCTGCTGTTGCTCACCTGTGCAGATTTACTGAGGCTGTGGGAGGGGTGATGATTTCAGCCAGTCACAATCCTCCAGAAGACAACGGCATTAAATTTTTTAATTCAGAAGGTACTAAGTTATCATTAGCTAGGCAAAAGCAGATTGAAGCTGGTATTAGAGATTTTGCCGATTGTGCAAAAACTAACAACATTTTAGGAGAGCATTACCACCGACCCGATTTGCTTAAAGATTACGTTGCATCACTACAGCTTTCTGTACAATCAGTAACTGATTTACAGGGCATGCGAATTGTACTGGATTTGGCTTGGGGGGCTTGTTCGGAACTCGCCCAGCAGGTATTTGCTGATCTCGGGGTGGAAGTTATCTGCTTGCATGACCAACCCGATGGCTCACGCATCAATGTCAACTGTGGTTCAACTCACCTCAACTGTCTCCAAGAAGCCGTACAGCAATACTCAGCAGACATGGGTTTTGCTTTTGATGGTGATGCTGACCGTGTAATTGCAGTAGATGCTCAAGGTCGTGTTGTTGATGGGGATCACATTCTCTATTTGTGGGGTCAAACCCTAAGCCAAGTAGAAAAGTTACCTGAAAACTTGATTGTAGCAACAGTCATGGCAAACTTAGGTTTTGAGCGTGCTTGGGAACAGTTGGGTTACAAGTTGGTACGCACCAAAGTCGGTGATCAGCATGTCCAAGCAGAAATGCTGCGCACTGGAGCAATGCTGGGGGGAGAACAATCGGGACACATTCTCTGTCACCATTACAGCTCTACTGGAGATGGTATGCTCACAGCTTTGCATATAGCCTCTGTGGTGCGTCAGTCTGGCGTTTCCTTAACAGAGCTAGTAGACCAAAGCTTTCAGAAATATCCCCAGTTACTGCTCAATGTCAGAGTAGAAAATAGAGAGCGCCGTTGTCGCTGGCAAGAGTGTGATGCTCTCACCAAAGAGATAGCCAAAGCTGAAGCATCTTTGGGAGAGCAAGGAAGAGTTTTGGTTCGCGCCTCGGGAACTGAGCCAGTGATTCGCGTTATGGTGGAAGCGATTAGCGCTGAACTTGCTGATTACTGGGGTTCACAACTGGTTCTAGCAGTGAAAAAAAATTTGACCTAGCCCAGGAGGGTGAGCGAAAAAAGCTGTGGGCAGTGTGGGAGCACAGCATTGACACTCCCTCGTCTCCGGCGAGGGATTCTTCCATCAACCAGACACCTCTTTTGTACTGATTTTCATCAATACAAAAGAGGGCGAGCTGAAAAGAAGCGTTAAAACTTATTGAGCAAACCCTACTTAGTCCTATTGTAATCCCCACTCTCAAAGCAATTAGGGCAGGGGTAATCTCAATGAAATCGATAGGATAGGAACTTTTGAGTATGTGCCACAATCAAAGGTAATGAGCCACTCTTCTGCAATGAGCTAATTGCTAGTAGCCAAAAACCTACTAAAACCTCCCGAAAACTGTACAAATGTCAACATTGCCTTTGGTGATAAACAGTCCATAAACAGCTTAGTACAAGCCTTTGAATGGATATTGTTTTTAGTTGTTGACAAAAGTTTTTACCACAAAGTAGAATGGCGGCGTAGTATAAGGTTCCTTTTGATAACTCTTAAGTATTGGTCTCACTCATAAGCGATAACCAAGCTGAGATGGTTGGTACAAAAGTGTTAGAAAAGGTAACTAAAAGCTTAGAACCTTTGGCTAGAGGGGGATTGCCTGTGGACAAGAAGGAGCCGACTCCCTTGGGCGAAGCAGGAAAAAAACATCGAAGGTGCAGATTCCAGTAGGTTTCAGTAGCTTTGTGTAAGTTTTTTGTAGCAGATGGTCAAATTAAAGTCAAAAGCTAAAAAGAAGTCAAAGAAAGGAGCCAAGACCTCCGACGCCCCAGCCCTCAGCCTGAAAGAACAGCTAGCTATCAAGCGCCAAGCTCAGAAAGAGCGTCAAGCTGTGATTCAGTTTGTGATGACGGCGGCATTTATTGGAGGTATCCTCGGCCTGATTATTGGTCTTGTTATTGAACCCAAAATTGGCGTTATCTTAGGAGCTGGGATCTCCAGCATTGCTATCTGCTACAAGTATCCTCGGGCAGGGCTTTGGTTCTTTTTCATCTATATGCCCTTTGCGGGTACCATCACCTACGGTATAGGTGGGGGCAACTCCCTATTACAGCTGGCTAAAGATGCCTTCTATTTTCCTGCCCTCTTTGGTCTAGTTCAGGAGTGCAGGAGCAAAAAACAACCAATCTTAGTTGCCAAAAGTTTGTTGCCAACCCTAAGCATCATTTTGGGATTGTCCCTGATAACACTGTTTTTAGCTAACGCTACTCTCGATTTTCTTCCAGCCTGCGATTCTCTAGGAGGAGCCAAAGGTATACCCTGCAAAAAGGGCAGTCCCTTTTTCCAGGGAGTCTTGGGCCTGAAAGTTTTACTCGGGTACGTTCCCCTGATCTTTTGCGGCTACTACCTGATTGAGGACAAAAAGAAGTTGCTCTGGCTGGGGCGCTTGTGTGTAGTCATCGCCATCATTTGCTGTTCTATAAACATAGTCCAGTATTGGATGCTGGATACAGGTATTTGTCCAGGGACTCGCGGAGCAACTGGTGATAATCTTTTTAAAGCTAGCATCGAGGCTAGGTGTTTAGCTGGTGGTTCGGTGCTGTTCAGTCCTTCACAGGGGCAAATTCGTTTACCAGGGACATTTGTTTCTCCCTGGCACTGGGCTTGGTTCTTGATTTCCAATAGTGCTTTGACTTTTGCTGTTGCCTTTAGCGATACTTCACCCTTGTGGCGAATGGGGGGGTTAGCGGGAATGGCTTTGGTGTTTGTCAGTTCAGTGATTTCTGGTCAAAGAATCGCTCTGGCTTTGGTGCCAGTTGTAACTGTGACCTTGTTATTTCTAACTGGACAGGTGGCTAACCTCAAACGATTCATCCCGATTGGGGTGGGATTAGGTTTGATTTTAAGCATCGCGATGATCACCAATCCCGACTTGGTCAATGAGAGAGTCGAAAGTTTTCAGAGTCGTGCTGAGGCTTCACCACCCCAAGCATTTATCGAAGAGCAATTTCACTGGGCCTTTCGTCAGAAACCAGGATTGTTTGGAAGAGGTTTAGGAAAAGCGACTAATTCCACCCGCATCTTAGGACCAACTAAGCTAGTTGAAACCTTCCATCCAAAACTGATCTATGAAATTGGGATTTTGGGGGCCTTGGGGTTTGTCGTCTTCACTACCTCGATCACAATCAACGCCTTTAAAGAATTCCGCTCAGCTACAGAAAAAAGTATACGCAGCTTTGGTTCAAGTTTTTGGGTATTTATCTTAATTATCAGTTTCTTTCCCTACTGGTATCCCCTGGATACTGATCCAGTGGCAGTTTATTACTGGTTTTTTGCCGGTGTTATTTTTAGACTGCCAGAAATTGATAAACAGGAACAGGAAAAACGCCTGCTAGCAGAAGAACAGGACCCTCAGAGCAACAAGAACAAGAAACGAGGCAAAAAATCAACCTCTAGAAGCTCTAGAACTTCTAAAACTTCCAGAGCTGCTAAATCTAGAAACAGGAAGGTTGCTAGAACTACTCGCTAGTTGATGATTATGATTGCAGTTGTTAGCTTAGATATAACCTGAAAAACTGCAATCGCTTCTTTGTTAGGGCGTATCGCCAACCAATCACAACTCATTAACCAATAACTGAAACAACCGTGAACTGGCCTTTGATTTCGGTAATTATCCCCACCTACGGAAGGGAAGACCCTTTGCAGGATACTCTTGAAGATGTACTCAAGCAAGAGTATCCTGCCTTTGAGGTGCTAGTGGTCGATCAAACCCCAAAACATGAGCCGCATATCCAACAATATTTGGAGAAATTGGCTAGTGAGGGCAAAATTACCTGGTTCCGTCTTCAATGGGCGAGTTTACCAGGGGCAAGGAATTATGGAGTGCGCAGGTCCTCTGGGGAAATCATTTTGTTTATCGATGATGATGTCAAAATGCCCGTGGGGTATTTACAATCCCATGCTCAAAATTATCAGGAACGTCCAGAAGTGGGAGCTATCGCTGGCAGAGTTTTTGACCGCATGAAGCTGGAAGATTCCCAGAAATCTCAAGCAGGAGATTCCCCCTACGAGATTGAATATCTGCCACCGGAGGCAATGGATCCGGGAATTGCTTGGTACTACATTGATTTGGTACACACTGTTAAACCCCAGCGTGTGATTTCGGCAAGAGGCTGCAATATGTCCTTCCGCCGTGAAATCTTTACCAAATATGGAGTGCAATTTGATGAAAGATTTCGGGGGAGCGCAGTAAGGGAGGAATCAGATTTTTGCCTGCGATTGCGCAGCACAGGATACGAGATTTGGTATGCTCCAGAAGCCTATTTAGTGCATTTAGGGGAAGAAACTGGGGGCTGTCATGATATTAGTACGCGATCGCTAAAATATCAGTTAACTTTCTATCACAACCACTTCCTGATGGCACTCAAAAACCTCACTCTGTTTGAGCAACTGCGTCTGTTTGCTCGTCTGTTTGATTGCCATGTTTTAGGGCATCCTCCCTGTAACAAGAGTGGCTCCCCGCTCAAAATTATCAGCCGCGCTGTTTTCTACACTCTGGGCTTTTTTGAGGCTCTTAAGACTGTAGTTAAGTCTAGCTGGGATGCTGGTCAAGTCTACACTAAGCTTGACCAAGAGGCTGTAGCACTACCAGCTGCTAATCACAAGAGCTGAAGGGTCAAGATTGATGAGAATTCTAGTAGCCAGTCACACCTACATTGTTGACCTCAATTGCGAGAAGCTAAGGGCTTTGGTTCGCTTAGAACCGGACGTTGAAGTAACTGTGGTTGTGCCACGCCGGTGGCGTCCCGGTGGTGTTCAAAATAAGATAATTGAAACTAAGCCACTTCAAGAAGGGTCGTTTCGAGTGGTGTCAGTTTCTAATTTCAGCGAAAATAATCAGGGACTACTGACCTTTGGAACTGATCTTATCACCTTATTACGTCAGTTTCGACCGCAAATTATTCAGGTGGAACAAGGAGCCAAGTCCTTAGGCTATGCCCAGCTGATTATGCTCAACCAGCTTTTAGGACTAAAGGCTAAAAATGTCTTCTTTACCTGGTGGAACTTACCTTATGAGGTGAAATTTCCCCTTTCAATACTACATGGATATAATCTGCGCCATACCCATGGTCTGGTTTCTGGCAATCAGGATGGTGTAGAAGTACTAAGGCAGCACGGTTACCAGGGAGCAGCTAAAGTTTTACCGCAGTTGGGTGTAGATGAAAGTCGCTTCCATCCAGAAGCACAACCAGAACTCAAAAGTAAGTTGGGAATTCAAACTGATGAGTTTGTAGTGGGCTTTGTGGGGCGATTTGTTGAGGAAAAAGGTTTACTTACCCTTGGCAAAGCGTTGGCTAATCTGCGAGGGGGTCCTTGGAAGTGGCTGTTACTGGGACGAGGACCTTTGGAGTCAGTTCTTAAGGAAAAAGTTGCCGAATGGGGCATCAAAGACCAGACGATTTTTGTTGAGAGCGTTCCCCACGATCAAGTGCCCCGCTATATTAACTTGATGAGTACTCTGGTGCTGCCTTCGGAGACGACTTATAAATTTAAAACTCTGACAGCTGCTGGTTGGAAAGAGCAGTTTGGTCATGTAATCATTGAGGCAATGGCGTCTAAGGTGCCTGTAGTTGGTTCTGATTCCGGGGAAATTCCTTATGTGATTGCCGATGCTGGTTTAGTATTTCCAGAGGGGGATGAGAGTGCTTTATGCGATCGCTTAAATTCACTCATGGAACAACCAGAATTAGCTCAAAAGTTAGCTAGGCTAGGTTATGAGCGAGCAATGGAGCGTTATACCAATCAAGCTTTAGCCAGAGAGCAACTGAATTTTTATCAGCAGTTATTAGAGCATTGATGACCTAATCGAGATTCGAGTTAGGAATATTCATTGCTCATAGTTCATGGTTCATTGCTGATTATCTTGGAGATGATATTAGTTGTTAAATCCTTAAATCTAGCGGTTATCAGAAATTTTGGGTCTAAAACCCGGTCTTTTAAGGACGGCTTTGGGGTACAATAATTTTAGAGGTAAGGGTAGTCAACCTCTTAAAACACCTAGTACTCTAACCGAGTAACGCACCTTGAAAACTAAAGATATCAGGTTCTGTGCAGTAAAGCTTGCACAGGTAAAATCTTTAAGCATCAAGTACATCAGAAAAGTTGAATTTTGACTTCTATTGGTAGGGTAGGGCATACCCAAACCAACTCGGCAATGAGTTAAACGCTTAGGGAGAGAACCATCTCTGGCTAAATAACGCAAGGAGTTTAGTTAAGTGGACTCGTTGAACTAAGAATCCCCGTGCGCTTACGCTGGGGAGTGTCAAATTGGTCGATATTGCAGCCCCCCTAAGACTCCCTTCATTTTGATCACTAAGTGAACCAACCTCTAAAGATTCTACAAATAGTCCCTTCGATTTCTCCAGTCTATGGCGGCCCTAGCCAGATGGTCAAAAACTTTTCAGCGGCATTAGCTTCTCAAGGTGTTGAAGTAATGGTGCTGACTACAGATTCCAATGGGGATATTGATCAGCCGCCGTTAGATGTTCCCCTCAATATACCAGTGGAGCAGGAAGGTTATCAGGTACAATACTTTCGCTGCTCACCCTTCCGCCGCTATAAGTTCTCCCTCGGTCTTTTGCGCTGGCTGTGGCAGCATGCTCCAGAATACAATATTGCCCATATTCATGCACTCTTTTCTCCAGTGAGTACGGCGGCAGCAACTGTGGCGCGATGGCGTCAGCTACCATATCTGTTGCGCCCCTTGGGTACTTTGGATCCTGCAGATTTGCAAAAGAAAAGGCAAATCAAGCAGCTCTACGGAACACTACTAGAAAAACCTAACTTAGCTGGAGCTGCAGGAATTCACTTCACTAGTGTTCAAGAAGCAAAAATTTCAGAGCGTTTTGGAACTAATGCGCTGGATGTAGTGATTCCCTTGGGCGTGAAGCCTCTAGAAAAGCACAGCCCTGGTTTGGCAAGAGCTGAGTGGGGAATTGCAGAGGATCTGCCTTTAGTGCTGTTTATGTCTCGCATTGATCCGAAAAAGGGTCTAAATCTGTTGATACCTGCTCTAGAAAAACTTTTAGAGTCCAACAGAGATTTTCACTTTGTTCTAGCAGGTACGAATCCTCAGGATCCGGATTATGAACGCCAGATTCAGGAACAGTTAAAGAGTTCATCACTAGCTTCGCACACTACCATTGCTGGTTTTGTTACTGGTGATTTAAAGGAAGCTTTGTTACAAGATGCAGATTTGTTTGTCCTGCCTTCTTACTACGAAAACTTTGGAATTGCCGTGGCCGAAGCAATGGTGGCAGGGACACCTGTGGTAATTTCTGATCAGGTTCACATCTGGGAGGAAGTTAAGAACTCTGAGGCTGGTTGGGTTTGTCCTTGTGAGGTGGAAGCCTTGGCCAAACTCTTGCAGGAGGCTCTTGGTAACCTCGGAGAACTTCACAGGCGGGGTGCAAATGCACAACAATGTGCTTTAAGTAATTATAGTTGGAGCGCGATCGCGCAGCAAATGATTCAGGCTTACAGCCAAATTTTGTTAAATGGTCTCAATGACAGTTGAATCTTTGATTAGTTGGTAGGATCTACTACCCAAGAGCATTGTAATCAGGTCTGTACATGTTTTGTACTAATAAAGTAACTATTTAGTGTTGACACAGTAATTAAATTAGCCTAACATAGGATGTAATAGGGAAATAACTTTGTACTAACGTTGTTGTACAGATAGGGAACTTCTAGCAATTTTTTTTCATGTGAAGTGCATCTACTCTTCATTTTTCACACCAGAGGCGTGAAAGAAACTGCTGTCGATTTTACTATTTCAGTTTCTCAAAAATCTCAGGAAGCATACTGATGAGTAGACTACTCGAAACAATTATCACAAGTTTACAGGAGATAGTTGGTAGTGGCATCAAGATTTTGCCTGGACTACTGACAGCACTGATTATTATACTGTTGACTCGCTATGCGGCTGAGTTTGTTCAGCAAATAGCTCATAAGTTGGGAAATAAAACAATTAAGAGTCATTCCCTACAACTATTACTGTCGAAAACTAGCTATGTATCCACTTGGGTAATCGGAGCCTTATTTGCAGCTGTGATTGCTTTTCCAGGCTTAGAGCTAGGGGATATCATTGCTACGCTAGGACTTAGTTCTGTAGCAGTTGGTTTCGCCTTCCAAGACATTTTCAAAAACTTTCTTGCCGGAGTGCTGCTGTTGTTGCAAGAGCCTTTTCGTATCAATGACCAAGTAATAATTGGTGAGTATGAAGGCACTGTAGAGCGAATCGATATTCGCACTACACAAATTCGCACCTATACTGGAGAACAAGTTCTTTTGCCCAACGCCACTGTTTTTACAAGTGCAGTACAAGTGAGAACAGCTTTTGAGAGCAGACGCAGTGATTTAGGAGTGGGTGTAGATTACAATACATCCTTACCTGAAGCTACCAAAATTTTGCTGCAGACCATCAAAGATATTGAAGGTGTTTTACATTCACCTCCCCCAGAGGTAGACATAGAAAGTTTTGGTGATAGTTCAATTGACCTGGTAGTACGCTACTGGACATTACCTCAGAAAACAGAAGTTCGTCGTACTCAAACTAAGGCAATTGTGGCGATTAAAAAAGCTTTTGATTTGGTCAACATTAATATTCCTTACCCTATTCGCACAGTTTACCATTACGACCAACAACAGTTTAATGACTATCTACCTGTTAATGGAAATGGGAATACTACACAAAACTAAACAATGGTAATTGTTTTCACCACAGTGAAACATTATCTCTGATAGTCTTGTGACACTTTCCTCCGGTAAATTGTGATTAATCTGAGTTTAGGTTAAGCTGCTTTAGGCAAAATAAAGTCCGAATTAAGTAAAGATTTCTTAAGCTACGACTTGATAATAACGCAAGTTGATAGTTATAAATATTCGCGCTATGCTCCCCTTAGTTTTGCCTGCAAGAGGGGAGCAATTTCTTATGGAAAAGGGGAAACAAGCTCTTGTACTTTTAGCTATTCGCCATTAAAATTTCTCTTGCCACTTATTAAACAGTATGCAATATAAAGGTTTGCAGCTTAATATTTCTACAATTATTATCTCTCAGTTCAGATAATTATGTTATTATTCATTTTTTAGCTGGGAATGCGGGATAAGAAAAGTGCATAAAAACTCAATCCAAATTCCTAGTTATATGTAGAAGTCCAAAATCTAGTGAGGACTGAAAGTGAATATACGTTACAACCAATTTCTTTGCTTTCTGGGATTTAGTGCGATCACGATGCTAGGCAGTGGGTTAATAGCAGATTCTGCCAGAGGTGGAGAACTTATTATCAAACATCCTGCAAGTGCAAACTCTGGGGGATCTCAACAGCCTCAGCCAACGTCTCCTTGTTCTGAACTCAAGAAGAAATCACCTAATAATAACAGTCAGGACTCATCGACTGATGAAAATAAGAAATCATTAGAATTTCAAGGCAAAAGAATCGAGTTATTTTATTACCGTAATGCAGAAAATGTAGTTAAACTAATAAATCAATTACCCTTAGAAAAAGGGTGTGCCACGCTTTTACCTTCAGATGCTCTCAATTCTGGAAGTGGTGTTGGACGTGGGGGTGGCAATATTGTATTTCTCTACGGTACTGAAGAATACATTGAGGATGCTCATCGAGTAATTGCCCCTCTCGATCTTCCCTTACCTGGGATTGATTTACAACTGTGGGGAGTCCAAATTTCGAGTAAAAATCCTGATCAACTAGCTGAGGTTATGACTGAAGTCCGTGAGGAAATAAATCAAACTCAGCAGTTAGTCAGAGAGACTTTTAGCCTATTTCAACAAGAAGCACAACTTACATTGAGACGGGATAAACTCTCACAAGAACAGCTTCAATCAATAACACAACAGCGTTTAAATGAAGGTATAGGAGAACTACCTTCTCTTAATGAAGAATTTAAAGATATAGCAAAATATCTTGGGTATATAGGAGTTATAGAAAACTATCGTAGCTTCTCAATACTAGACGTTTTTTTAGTAGGAAAAGCAGTAAATGAACCCAGTCAATATCATCAAAATTTATATTCTTCTGTTGTGAAATTAGAAGAAAAAACAAATGGCAGTTTTAAGGCATTAGATAAACGCTATCAGCCATATTTTGATGCCATGAAAGAGAAAGATCGTCCACCCTTTGAAAGGGTTTTCCGAGCTCGAGGTCTTAAACCTGATTGTACAAAGACATACATCAACCCTATAGACCCTGATGACAACTATTGTGAAAAGTGGGAGTGGAAAGAGATATACTCAGACTCTGTAAAAAGGATCGAGAATGCTAGCGGAAAAACAACATTAGAATTTGCTTTTCAATATGCTGATTTCACATCTAATCCAAATTTATATAATCCTGCAGAGCTTCAACGGACATCGCAGATTCTGAATAGTGAAGTACAACAATTCATTAATTTATTCCAGAAGGATATCGAAGATTTGTTCGTTAGACCAACCTTGAGGAAGATCCAAGATATAGTTTCTAAAAAGAAAGGAGTATCTTTTGCACAGGTTGGAAGAACGACAATAGCCACTCTTAGTGGAGTTGAAACTGAAATTAATTCAAGTTCATCTAGTGCTTTTGAAATTCCTCAGTCTCCAAGTTTTGAAGAGCTGCTAACAAGAGCCCAGAGTATTGAAAAGCAGCTGTCTCCTTTTGTTCCTACTGAAACTATTCCTGGAGCTCAAGAAGCAACAGAAATAACAGCTGGTTCGCTGCCTATATCGCGGTTAATTGGGTTATTTGTTGCCTTGACAGCTCAACAATCTAAACCTGTCGAAATCAAAACCGGAACCAATTTGACATTCACACCTGGAGTCTTACGTGATTTTAATTCAGCCGAACTCAATATCAATTTAACAGTTATCGATCCTACATTTTCTCCAACACAAGGAGAGGGTGCTGTAAATATCTCACGTGTGGGTAAGCAGGAAGTGAAAACTACTGTTTACACTCAAGCTTTTTGACTTGCCTGATGGTGAGCCCAAACAGCTTTATTTATTTTCAACCCAATTTAATTATTTTGGTCAACGAACCCATAGTGGTGTTTCTCTAATTGATTGGTTCGATAATCGGATTGAATTAAAAACACAATCTCAGGTAATCGAGCTGGAGTTGGAAGCAACAGAAACTCAGGAATATCGATGTAAAGCTGTACATGTAAAGTATTTAGATACAGGAGAAACTGATAGTTTCTTTCTTAAAGAAGGGGGTAAAGTAATACTTTGTGCTGGAGCGGCTACCCCCCAGCTACTAATGCCTCATCGTGAAAAACTCAATAATCCAGAAATTGGCAAGTATGTTAATGATCACATGATCATACCCCTAGGTATCTACCTGTTGAACAAGAATTTGAAAGTCACGCCAAAAGATAATTATGCTCCCATTTTTGCGACAACAGTCTGGCAGCCAGAAACAGGTGAATCAGGAGCAGAGACAGTGTGTACTTTTGAATTCTTTGCTGGTAATTTTGAAAGACTATGGTTTTTTATCTCTCACCTCTACCTGGCATTTTTACTGCCCAATTGGATTAAAAAAAGAATGCTTCAAACACCCAGTTTATTTAACCTATATAAAAGAATTAGGCTGGTGATTGAAAAAATTAATTCTTGGTTGAATCTCTGGGAAAGAATCGAGTTGATCACAGTCAGCCTCAAATTTAACCCCGTTACAGAAGGGGAATATCTGAGAGAAAATAACCGCATTAATTTGGGTTTCTTTGAAGCAAATCAAGATAGCCAAGTTGCCAAGGAAATGATCACCCAAATATTGAGCCTGATGGATAAGCTGGGTGACAAGCCCCACTGGTTGGTACGATTAATTTTCTGGTTCGTTGGTATTCCTTTTAATAAAAATCAGGTCAACCAATATATAGAGCGCTACAGCAAAAGGTATCTGTTGTCCCAGCAGCACTTAGCAGGGGGCTGCTTATTTGGTAAGGCAATTGATAAAGGGATAGATAATCCCGAGCATACAGGCAAGGTTTACGGTTTAACTAATCTGCATGTAGCGGATTTATCAGCATCGCCATTGCCCCGTGTTAGTTCTCAGATGACTGCTTACTTGATAGGTTTCCATGTGGCTACACAGTTGTCTCTTGCCAAGATTCAGAAGACTGAACAGCCGCTCGCTTGAGATGCCCTAAATTATCTGGTATTTGGCTACTCAGAAGAAGTCCCCAATTTGTATCCCAGTGCTTTTTTCTTCATCGTCTGAAAAATGTTGTAAAAGCCGTTGGCACGGGAAGGAGTCAAGCTGACATTTAAACCAGTCTCTTGGATAAAATCGGGAGAGACTTGTAAAATTTCCTCTGGGGTGAGTCCATTAAGCCCCTCAATTAGTAGTGCCACTAAGCCTTTTACCAACTGAGCATCCGAGTCCCCTAGATACCAAACTTTCCCATCTTCCAGGCTAGCAGTCAGGAAAACCTGAGATGTGCAGCCAGGAACCTTATTAGCTGAGACTTTATCTTCTTCTGGCATCTGTTTGAGCTTTTTAGCATAAGACAGCAGCTGAGCATAACGCTGCTTGGGATCGGTTCTCCGCTTAAAGCGTTCGACAATTTTGGCGAGGGCATCTGGAATGGGAGTAGAGGCTGATGACATACCCAATGTAAGATCAGTATTAATTACTTCGATCCTAACAAGAGAGAGACAACAGTCAGTGCCATTAGGGAACTCCAAGAAATAAATTATCCCATTTACTTGGAAATATGAGGTAAAGAATCATCTCCCCGAGCCATCCCCTCGTCTCCTCGATGGGATATTTTTTTATCGAAATTAATTTGGGTTAAATACCCCACCGTCTATACGGTGCATAAAATTGGTTGGGGTCAAATCCCCATCCAATTTGTCCCCGCTTCCCCGTGTCACCGTGTCCCCGCGTCTTTAACTTTCTTCGCGGCAGGAGACTCTCGAAGGAGGGCGACGAGACGTGCGACATAAACGCCTGGGGTTTCCCCAGGCGACGCGCACTCGCCGAATGCCGCGCCTCCACATATAGCGCTGCGCGCTGGTGTGTTTACAAATCACAAATCGAGCCTTTATGAGCAAAGGCTTAGAACATTTGTACTGTAAGTAGACGAGAGCGCACTGCTATAGTTGTACAATTGAGAGATACCGAGACGCGAAAACACGGCGCAGTAGGTATTAGCACCTTGAAAAACTAGGTTTAGGGGGTTCCGGCTAGGAATGCTTAGCTTGGTAAAAAACCTAAGCAACAAGTATCAAATCTTGTAAGACTCCGTACCGCAGGGCTTGCGGAATCGGGACTCTGCAATGGGTCGAAAGTCTGTCGACATAACGTAAGACGGGGACATAACTAACGTGAGTTGGTAGTGTACGCAGATGTGGAAGAAGCTCCAAACCTCGCATCGCGAGGTTTAGGAATCCCGCGAAACACGCGCTGGGAGGATGTCAATTAGAAGTCCCTTAACTCTAGGGAGTAAATAATCTCAACAGCAGCGAACCAACTGATACCAATGCATTACCTATACCTGAGCCACCTTTAGGCTCAGGCATATTCTGAGCAATTTCTATGCGCTGAATCAGATTTTGTGATACTTGGTATCCCTCTATATCCCCTTGCTCTGTAAAAAGTTTACCTGCGATTTCGGCATCTGCGATCGCCCCTGATTCATCTCCGAGCTTGTAGCGGGCAACTCCGCGAGCCATAATCGCTCTGGCAAAGTCGGACTTAAGGCTTAAAGCTCGGTTAAAATTCTCAATCGCCACTGTATAATTACCTCTTTGGGCTTCAACCACGCCCCAGGCATGAAAATCTTCGGAAGTTCCTGCATACTGGGGAATACCAATTGCTCCCCGCACATAAGCAGTCCTCAGATTAATGCCGAATAATTTGGCATCGACGAGAAAAGCATCTCTGAGGTCAGTACCATTAAGGTTAGCACCGCTGAGGTTAGCTCCACTTAGATTAGCACCATGGAGAGAGGCTCCACTGAGGTTAGCACCAGTCAAATCTGCCTCAGTTAAATTGGCTCGGGAGAGGTTAGCGCGACTCAAATCTGCTCCCCTAAGATTAGCTCCCGCCAAGTCTGCCATAATCAGACCAACTCCTCTGAGGTTACATTGCTGACAGTCTCTAGTTGAAAGTAGCTGCTGGATATTTTGCAGATTTTCAGTAGTCGCAATCGCACTCAAGCTGGTTGTAGTTAGTAGAGTTGCAGTGGTCAAAATTATGCGTTTGATCATGTCTTCGTGGTGGGGAATCCCATTTCAAGACTTTAGGAGCGCATAATTATGCCCCCCTATCCAGGAAGGAATGCCACGCCCTCCATAATGTTGAAAATTGGCAGATTTGGCGCTTGGAGTTAATTAGAGTTATTTTATCCTTGATTAGCACTTAGCAGTAGATGTTGCTATAGATTAGCCCTAGCATCGCGAACTGCTGCCCAAAAGAAGAAGCCACTTAAAGGAATGCTAGCCGCCAGGATAATCCCAGTCACTAAAGAGCCATACTGGGGGTGTCCATAAGAAAGTTCAAAAATCGAACCGACAGCGGCAATCGCGGCGACACAGGAAATCATCAAAAATAGACCGCTTTTGGGAGTCATCATAGCAGATACGTTACTTAATTGGTTTGACTGCTTGCACTGAGAAACCGTTTTTTTGCAGTTCCTCTGTTAGTACTAAACCATTTTGCACGCGATCAACAAACATCACACCATTAAGATGATCCATTTCATGCTGAATGACCCGAGATAATAGCTCTGTAGCTTTTAAGGTTTTTGGGCGTCCGTTTTCATCTTTGTAGGCAACTTCAATTGCTTCTGGACGTTTGACATCAAGGTAGACACCAGGAATGCTCAGGCAGCCTTCTTGACCATCACACATACTGCTACCATAACTCTTGATCACTGGATTAATGAGAATCAAAGGTAGATTTTCTGGGTTATCTGGTTCACAGTCAATTACAATGATTTGCTTATTAACCCCTACCTGAGGTGCAGCTAGACCAATACCATCAGCACTGTACATAGTTTGCAGCATTTGCTGAGCCAACTGCCGTATTTTTTGGTCAACCTTCGCCACCCGCTTGGCAGGCTGGCGCAAAACGCGCTCACCAAGGTAATGAATTTGTAAAGGCGGATTTTTTAACTTTTGCTTATCGAAAACTACTTGAGGGGTCATGGGATTGAGAATTAGTGAATGAGACTCATTTTTCCAAAGTTTAATCGATCTTTATACTAACAGTTTTGCTTAAATGGTCTTTATCGAGGGAATTATTGTTTTTATGCCTAAAGAGTAAAAGAGATCTTCTCTGTCTACGTGAGCGGCTAATTACCTTTAAATTACACAAATTTAAAATATTGATTATTGAAGCTGTAAAATTCTATTCCGGTGACACCTCCAGTTTAAATCATTCCCAAGCTGCCTTAAATTCAAATCCTAGACAATGTTACAATTCCTCACTAAAATTGACTACCTCTGGCGCGAAACTTTATTAGGTATACAGCGCGGGGGGACAATGAACTGGGCAGCAGTGAGTACTGTCACTGTTTTATTGTTTCTATTTGGCATGAGTTTACAGGTATCTTGGCAGTTAGAGGGAATGCTCAGCAAAATTGGAACTCAGCTGCAAGTTTCTGTCTATCTTGAGCCAGGAGCGCAGCTAGAAATGGTGATGCCAGTAGTTAAGAAGCTGCCACAAGTCAGCGAAATTAAAACCATTTCTAAACAGGAAGCTTGGGCGTCTTTAGTTGAGGAATTGGAACTTTCTAATCTTGAAGCTGCGACTCAACAACTTGAAGGCAATCCCTTAGTCGATGAACTCAAGGTAAAAGCTAGAAAATCACAAGATGTGCCAATTCTCGCTCAGCAACTGTCTCAGGTAGAGGGAATCGATGAAGTTATCTATATGGATGAGGCTATTCAACGCCTGCAAGAAATAAATCAGGGTTTAGTGTGGGTTAGCTTAAGCATTATTACACTTCTAGGCATGACCAGTTTGGCAGTAATCACGCTCACAATTCGCCTGATTGCGATCGCTAGACGCAGTGAAATTGAGATTATGCAGTTAGTTGGGGCAACTTCTGTCTGGATTTATCTGCCGTTTATTTTGCAAGGGGTTATGTTTGGCGTTATTGGTGCCGCCATTGCTTGGGTTTTGATTACCAGCATTGAGCATTTTCTAGCCAACTTACTTGCTACTGGACCAGATTTGATTAAATTTATCGCTACATTCTTGCAACCACAACCTCTACAGTTATTGATCATGCCACTGTTACTGATGAGTCTTGGTGGTTTAGTAGGCTTTATGGGAAGCTTTTTGGCAGTTCACCGGGAAACTCTCAGGCTAGGAAAAAATTTGTGAGTTTATCCTTAACCCTCTCTGTGCTTCGGGGAGAAGTTTACCAGAGTGGTCTTTTTAATTTCCTTCAGATGTCTAATGTAAAGAGAACTAAAAGTCAAACTGTGAATTTACAAATGCGTACGCAATGGGAATCTCACCTGCAAAATCTCGGAGAATGGCACGGTTCATTTACCCGCCTCTCACCACAAGGTCAAAAGCTAGAAGATATACCCAGCATATTTACTCTAGAACAACTCAACGATCCGCAACAAGTTCGCTTGACTCTGCGCCGCTTCCGGGAGAATCAGCCAGTACATGAACTAGTCTATGAATATAGCTCTCTAGAACCAAATTTCCTTTTTTTTGAAAATGGCGCTTTCTCCCGAGGCACAATGCAGTGGGGAAAAAATTTGGAATTTGGGGCGGAATTTTGCTTGATAGAAGGTAATCGCCGCCTGCGGATGGTGCAGCAATATAGCCAAGACTCTCAACTTAGGATAGTAACTTTAATTAGGGAAAAACTGGCTGGTACAGATACTCCGGAACGTCCCCAACTCAGAGTTGAACGGCTTCTGGGTGAATGGCAGGGAAAAGCAGTAACAATTTATGCTGATCTACGCTCACCAAGCATCTCCGAAGCAGAATCGCCCTACAGCTATCCGACTCGCCTAAAAATAGAATACCAAGGAACTAACCACTTAGTACAGCAACTCACTTTTGGGACAGGCACCTCAGCCCGTACTATTACCTCTACTGCTAGGATTGATGGCTCAATTCTCTGCTTTGAGCATAGTCCCTTACCTACTCAGGTGTTGCTGTTACCTGATGGGGCCTCTTGCAAATGTCCCTTGGAAATCAAACCTGGTAGTGTTTTTGTTCTAGAACTAGGTTGGTTATTGCAACCCAACAGGCGTCAACGACTAATTCGCACCTACAGCGATCAAGGGAAATGGCTAAGTTTAACTTTTGTCGAGGAATATAAACTTTAATTCCTATAGCCATAAAAAAATTAATGAAAATCCGGCGATGAAATCCCGGATTTTAACATTTATACAAATTTTGTTATCCGGAATTCATGTATTTTAGATTGAAGTTAGAAACTGAAGAATAACTTCTTGGCTTTAAATAGCCAGAGAGACTATTAGTGAGGGAAGAAAGATGACATCTGAACTAAGTCAAGTTCTATTAATTGTGTTGATCGTTTCTGTTGCTTGTACTGTCTTATCTCCAGTGTTATGCTGGCTGTTGCCTAACAGAACAGCTAACCAAGCTTAATAAGACTTTACAGAAAGCAGTAAATTGAGCAGTTGATCGGGGTCAATAACAGTTTGCCAAAAATAAACAGCCTTACCCGCCTTATCTAGGTGGGTTAATTTTTTGATCTTGGTAATTTTTTGAGAAACTTGCTTGGAGAATAGAGCACAGGGAGAGAAAATTTTATTAGTTCTTTAAGATTACAGGACTTACGCACAGACTCTATCAAGTTACCAAGCAATTGCTGCTAAAGCTCGTTCAATCCTCGTTTGTACGACTAGATCAGATTCGCTCTCAGATGCAGTCGCTAATGTTAGAATCGCATCGTTGTTGGCGATTTCTTCAAGTGAGACAGCAGCACTATAGCGAAGCGCCCAATCATCAGGCTGGAATAACGCCCACTTGAGCTTTTCAATCGCTCGTAAGATGACTTCTGGCTCGCCAGCTTGACGACCAATTTTACCTAAACCACGAGCTGCAACTCGACGGATCTTTCCTTGACAATGATTAGCTATCTCAAAACCAATCACCTTTTCCAACAGCGACAGTGTTCGTGGATCACCAATATATATCAAGGCTTGAGTTAGTCCAGCCCTCAAGTCTTGATCTTCATCAGTATCAAATATCTGAATTATGAAATCAACACTGGCAGGTGCTAATTCGACTAATCCCTTGATGGCAGCAGCTTTCACATTGGGATAAGGAGATTTCAACGCTGAGATCAATGCTGAAATCAGGCTTTCAGGCAGTTGTTGAGAAGTTGTGTTGGGTTGAGCCACCAATGCCTTAATTTTCTCAACTTCCTGATTTGCCTCCACTGTATTCGCTCTGTTAATGTTACCTTCAATCCCATCCAGCAGAAGCTCATCAATGGTTTGGAATAAGAAATTCGATTGCTCTTGCCGTCTAACTTCTGTTTCTGTCTTATCCAGTAAGAGTAATTCTAAGATGCGCTTGAGAGTTGCTAATTTAATATTGTTGGAGATTTTAGCCTCAACAATCGCCGGTGCAGTTTCGACTCGACCAAGTTCTGAAAGATCAAATGCTGCTGCATATCGTAAAAACCGATTCTCATGACCAAGAGTTTGAAAAAGCATCTCTAGGTAACGAGGTTCAAGGGTTAGGGCATAGAAATATTGAGCTGCTGCACACTTTACTCGTTCAGACGAGTGCTCTAAAAAAGGTTCAATCTGATTCTTAACTTCCCAGACTTGGAACGCTGTCAGAGTCTCAATTAATGCCTCAGCTGGCAGGTTCTTTCTCTTTGAATTAAGGATATTAAGTAATGCTGGGACTGCAGTGCGATCACCAATATCCTTCAATGCTAGAATCACAGCTTCTTGAACTTTGAGATCCGAGCACTCTAAAGCTTCAATCAATGCTGGTACTGCCTGTGGCTCTTTTAACATTCTTAATGAACGAGCTGCCTGACGGCGAAGGGGATAGCCCCCTAGAGCGGTTCGATCTCGCTCGTCTTTAAGACACTCACATAGAAGAGGAGTAGCATTAATTATACGGTTTTTGCCCAACCACCAAGCGGCATAATAGCGTACTCCGCTATCGTCACTGTTCTTCAAAGCGGTTATGGCAGCCTCTACAGAGTCAATCGGTTGATGGGAAGCTGAAGCAGTCATTTATTGAGTGATTTCTCTTTTGTATCGTAAGGGGAGCATGTTGACTGGGAGTACTCAGCCAATGATTTAAAACCTGGCGGACAAAGTGCCGGACATATATCGTTAATATCCTCCCTTTGGGGACAGCTGTAAACACCAGCCCAGCGATTCCTAAAACGCCCCTGAACCTCTTCGGAAAACTTAAATCCCGCTTGTTGAGCAATACGGAGAATTTCCTCTGGTTGAGCCTCTTTGAGGCGAGATCGCATCGATTCGTCTTGTTTGACGGCAACGATAAAATTTTTGAGTTCCTGATGAGACATAGTTGAAGATTAATTACAGCCTTTCTCAGCTAGATGAGGTACGGTGAAAACCTTGATATTTCTAGACCTCACTCCAGAGAGCCGTATATCCTGTTTTATTGAAAGGCTGTATGGGATTTAATTATGAGACAACTTTATATACTTATTACACTTTATTTTTTTTGTGTCAAATTTTTCAATCGCTACGGGTTGATTCCCCGCTGCAAGCAGCGTAATACGAGGGTTTTATTTTGTAGAGGTGAGCAAGTATATCAACCCACATTCCGCACTTCAAAATGTAGCACACACCAGAACACACAAGATGAAATGGGGGTGAGACTGGGGGGTGCAGAATGTGGGATTTGAGACTTTACAACGGAAAAATAAGGGTTTTAGGCTAGGACAGAATCAATCTTTCAGCCTACGTCGAACTCAGGTATACAAACATTCCGAAGTTAAACAATAAAATTCACTTATTACTTATTACTTATAGGACCAGATATTTGAAACACTAAACCACCAGCCTCAACACTAAGATCACCAGTTTTCCAACCTAAAGAAATCGGCGCTTGACCTTGAGAAGATTTGTAAAGTTCAAAATGTTGTGACCAGTTATGTTTGACACCATTGCGGACAATAATTGGTAAGTCATGTTTAGAATTATGTGTCAATTTAATGCTGTTACCTTTGGCACCAGTCAAGTCTACTATCCCCTTAGAAACTTCACTTAAATTCAACTGACTTTTTGTCTTCACAGCCTGTTTAAAATCCCCATAACTGCTGTGAGATTCCTTCTCACCTACTTCTAGAGCAAAACCAGCATAACCATTGCCCTTAGTTGTTGCCTTGAAAGTTTGCTCTTGTTCATACTCTCTGGCAAACTTCTTTCGAGAGATGGCAACCTCAGTATAGGAACTAAGATTTATTGGACGTACAGCCAACCAAGTTTTCTCTAGTTCAAAAAACCAAATGCCCTCTTCAATCTCTGCTTTTGCCGTCTTAGGTAATTGGAAGAAAAAGGGTTGATCTAAGCTTGGTCTTAACCAGATAACTAAGTTACGATATTGCCCAATTTGGTCCCCTCTTTTTTTTCCTGGCTGAACCCACTCACCGCCAGTATTGGCAACAAAATAATCAACGCCGCGCTCGGAGTTATCAGCCATTAACTTGAAAGTGCCGACATCACCATCACTAAAAGCACCTGCTAAGCTTCCCAGTTGATAACTATTACCAAAGAAAGTGGTTTCCCAATAACCTGGTTTATCCTCTCCCCCTGGTTTCCAATTTTCATATACAGGTTTACTACTAAAGAGTTCTATGGGCTTGTCAAATTGTTTACGCGCTAAGGCTACAATTGCTTGCGGGGGTCGATAGTTACTAGTAATAACATGAATTGAATCTGGTTCTGGCTTAGGATTAGCAATAGCAGTATCACCAAAATAGAGCCAAAATAGACGGGCAGCAGTGGAACCATAGACTACATTAGCTCTACCATAATCGCGCTTAGTCGGGCCTCCCATACCACCACGATAATATTTAACAGCTGCTGCCGCTGACATCCAATCCAAGGCAGCTTTGCCCAATTGTTTCACTTCTGGATCTTTGGCAAAATCGTAGAGGTTCAGGTAAGCAGCAAAGGTATGTCCGAGATAATTCTCTGAGTCCCACTCCCCCATACCAATGTTGTAAAGCGCCCAGACATAGCGTTGAATTTTCTGTTTATAGAGAAGTTTGGTGTCTTCGTTACCAGTTTCCTCTGCCATCAGATAAACCGCTACCTCTCGCATTGCCCTAAGATTGTCAGTATTGCGGCCATCTACCCAACCACCGCGCACATCAGGTCCCCAGCCGTCGCCCCCTTTGCCCTTGCCGTAGATAGGATGGGGGCGTCCTTTGGGGTCTTTTTCGGTCCACACCTTAGCCCCATCAAACATCCGCTGTTTATAGGCAGGGTCGAGGAATTGACCCCAGAGAAAATATTTTCTCATTTGCCCTTTAAGGGTAAAGCAATAGTAGTAATCTATCCCTTCCGTATGTTTGTTATCACCAGCTTGGGCATCTTCTGATTGTAAAAACTTTAGTGCCTTTTCCCGGTTGCCTGCCAGGAAGTGAAACATGGCACGAGGATAAGAACGCTTCTCGTTTTCCCCACTATTATTGCCGTAGTTTTGACCAGCGTAGTATTTAATTACCTCTTGGGCGCGATTTTGAAATTCTGCTTCTAACTCGGGAGTCCATTGATTCCTGTACTCAGACTCAATAGTTGCAGGTTCAATACCAACTATTTTAGCCGTAGAAGTTTTGATTGTCGGTTCTGTCTCCACAGCTTTTGTTGTAGAGACGACTTGATCACTACAGCTGAGTATTGCCAATGCTAATACAGAAACTGCTATTGAGTAACGACAAATCCCTAGACTTTTCATCTTTCAATCCCTGATCGGGATGATATACCACTGAAAACACTGAGGTAATAGACGAACAGCTAATCAAGTTTGTTTCTTTTCAAGAGTTTCAATCCCTGATCGGGATTATATAGCGCTGAAAAATGAGTCCCAAACCCTTGCCTAACAAAGAACACAGCCCCAAATTTCCACCCATCCTCAAAAACACCTACCCATTCGCGCATTAAGGCTCAAAGATAACTTTCACTGCTTAACTTGAGCACCATGACTGCGGGGATCATCCTGACTAGTTGTTTGGGCTGATACAGGAGCCTCAAAAGCAGACACTTCTCCACCACCTTGGGTATAAGGTAGTGGTAAACTGGCCACCAAAGCATCTAAATTCGCTTTCAGAATTGTTTTGGGCTGTTCCCCAATTGTCTGGGCGATAACTTGTCCTTCTTCACCTAAAAACACAAAATGGGGAATTCCATCCACCCGATAGTTAAGGATTTCTGGCAACCACTTACTGTTATCTACATTCAGCATCACAAAATTTACTGAGTCAGCGTACTGCTGTTTCAGTTCCCCCAAATCCTGCGCCATCGCCTGACAACTGGTGCACCAGTTAGCGTAAAACTCCATTAACGTTGGTTTGTTACTGCTGAGTGCTACTGGCAGTGGTGTCGATTCCTTCGCTTGGGCTTCAAGGGAAGCTACACCATTCTCGGTGTTCAATCCCAAGAAGAGAGTAACACTCAGAGCGATCGCTACCATAGCAATCAGAAAGTTTCTGATCCTAGTGCCACTGGTGGCTTCAGATTTCTGGAGGGAGGTGTTTTCTAAGTCGGAGGAATTCGCTCTCATGGCTAATCAAATTTACAGGTGCTAAATATCGTTGATCTACTTGCTCTAAAAGTACCTACCAAAATTACTGTAACAATTTATGAAAAAACGGTTAACACTAATCTTTCCTAAAAACACTGTTCAGATGCCGATTACCTATAGGCTGGCAAAGGATTTCAATGTCGCAGCAAATATTATTCGCGCCCAAGTTGCACCCAATCGCATGGGCACCCTAGTGGTAGAACTCTTGGGCGATATTGATCAGTTAGATGCAGCCATTGAGTGGATGCGCTCAATTGAAATCAATGTTTCCCTGGTTGGTCGTGAGATTGTGATTGATGAAGATTCCTGTGTAGATTGCGGCTTATGCACTGGTGTCTGTCCCACCCAAGCCCTGACTCTCGATCAGAAGACATTTAAGCTTAACTTTAATCGTTCGCGTTGCATTGTCTGCGAGCAGTGCATTCCTACCTGTCCAGTTCAAGCAATTTCCACCAATCTCTAATTGTTGTTGAGGAGATCATTGGCAAACAACTAACGCCTAAAATTTTCTTCGCTAAGAATATTAGCGATTACTGTTAGAGAGCCATTTAACCAGCAAGAAGCCGGAGCCAAATGCTGTCAGGAGAATTACGATAATAACTACAATCAACAACCAGCCGCTGACATCTGAACTTCCCTCTGAGGAATTAGAACGAGGAAAACGTTCTTCTTCCTGTTCAATTACTAATGTTTCTCCGTAGGGGGAGGGAACAGTGTTCGGTTGACGGGAATCTTTGGAAAAGTCAATCTCTGGAGTTGCCGCCCCATTTCGAGGCAAAGGTGCTGTTGCAATTGGCGGTGATGGCGACGGTATAGTTGATCCATCACGAGGTTTGCCCTCCTTGCTAACTGGTTCTAAGGAAGCTACAACCTGCTGTAGATGCTGGGCTGACTTAACGACTTTTTCGACTTCCTGGCGCAGTTGCTGGTTTTGTTTGACTAAATGCTGATTTTGATTGTTAAGGGACTCAAGCCTTGCCTGTGCAATGTGTAACTCAGCTGCCAATTCTCGATAGACTGAAATTGGTACTGAAGGGCGATAGGAACTAGCTACTGTTGATGGCTTAATAGTTTCAGCCAGTGGTTTTGCCATAGGGGTATTGCTCCAAAAACGAGAGGTCATATGCATATTAAAACGTCTGTCAAGCAAAAATAGTTTAACTACCCCTAGCTAGCAAAGCTTGATCTCGAAAATTGTCTGTTGACTGGAAGACTCCTTCTTCTTCAAATTTGCAAAAGTGGGAAAAAGTGTCCCAGTGGTCCACAGCCTTGACCTATATCTAGGGCATACTTCAGAGCAGTTGTCACATAATCCTTTGCTAATCGTACTGCAGTGAGTGGTTCCTTTCCCAGTGCTAGATTTGCAGCGATCGCACTGCTGAGGGTACAACCAGTACCATGAGTATTAGATGTCTCTACCAGCTCAGTTTCGAGGGTCAATAATTCCTTACCATCAAACCAGATATCGACACCACGCTCCATAGCAGTCATTGCTCCCCCTTTAACTAAAACTGCCTGCGGACCTAATTGATAAATTCCTTTAGCAGCCATGCGCATATCATCGAGGGTATTAATTGCCAAACCACTTAGCAGTTGTGCTTCGTAGAGGTTAGGCGTCACAATCGTCGCCATCGGGATCACTACATCTCGCAAACAAGCTACAGCATAATCATCCATCAGTTGATCCCCATTACGTGATACCATCACTGGGTCAACCACCAGGTTATTCAAACCCAAACTTTTCCAAATCGATGCCACCGCGTTGATGATTTCTTGGTTTAGCAACATCCCAGTTTTCGCCGCTTGTACGCCAAGATCACTAACAACTGCCTCAATTTGGGAAACTACTGCTGCACTGGGTAAAGCATCAACTCGGGTGACGCTGTGAGTATTCTGCGAAGTTACACAAGTCACAGCACTAGTACCATGAACGCAATGAAAGGCAAATGTCTTCAAATCTGCCTGAATGCCAGCACCGCCACCGCTATCGGAACCAGCAATTGTAAGAACAATCGGTACCTTGGATTGAGCTTGGGGTCTCATATCTTAGCAGTTTTCATTTTATTAAATTACACTAATCCTAGTTTTGAGGCTCCGAGGCAACCGGTAGTATTTCTATTTATTTCACTAAATTGCTTACCCCCTATAACCAAAAAAATCCCCGGCTTTCAGCTTTGAGGAGAAAATATAGCAAAAATCCCTATAAGTGTGACTTAGTTGTCCCTACCTCTTGGGACGACGCCTTTGCAGAAATTCTGGAATATCCAAGCCTGTTGTTCTATTGTTAGGATCTGGCCCCGGTGCCGGTGATCTAGGCGGCGTTTCCAAAAATCTCCTTCCTGGACGTGAAGCTTCCTTATTGACTGGTGGAGGGGGAGCCTCACTACTGAAACCAGTTGCAATTACAGTAATTACGATCTCACCTTGGAGCCTATCATCAATAACTGCTCCAAAAATAATATTGGCATTGGGATCAACAACTTCATAGATAGTTTCAGCAGCATCGTTGACTTCATGCAGAGTTAGATCACCACCGCCAGTAATATTGAGAACAACCCCTCTAGCTCCTTCTATTGAAGACTCAATTAGGGGAGAGTTTATTGCCGCTGTGGCTGCTTCTCTAGCGCGGGACTTACCGGAACCAGTACCAATCCCCATTAAAGCTGAACCGGCATCTGCCATCACTGCTCTGACATCAGCAAAGTCAACGTTTACCAAGCCAGGGATCGTAATAATATCAGAGATCCCTTGCACCCCTTGACGCAGAATATCATCAGCGACTGTAAATGCTTGTTGTACTGGCATCTCGGCAGGAATAACCGACAAAAGTTGATTGTTAGGAATAACAATCAAGGTGTCCACCCGACTTTGCAATGCTGCAATCCCTTCTTCTGCCTGAGAGGTGCGGCGACGCCCCTCAAAGGTAAAAGGACGAGTAACTACGCCCACTGTTAAGGCACCCATTTCCTTCGCCACTTCTGCTACTATGGGTGCTGCCCCTGTACCTGTGCCCCCTCCCATACCAGCAGTAATGAACACTAGATCACTACCCTCTAGGGCATGGGCAATTTCCTCTCGAGATTCTTCAGCAGCTTTCTGACCAATTGCTGGATTACCACCTGCACCCAAACCTCGTGTTAACTTTTGACCCATTTGCAAGCGTTTGGCGGAAGCTGTTTGAGCAAGTGCCTGAGCATCTGTGTTGATCGACCAAAACTCAACCCCAGCCACCTCACTAGCGATCATGCGGTTGACTGCATTACCGCCACCCCCACCGACACCAATGACTTTAATTTTCGCAACGCTACCTGGCACGATATTGTTACTCCTAGTTTCTTCCCTAGGTATCCCCTGGGAATCATGCATTTTGCCAAATTGCAGACCAGAGTTATTGAAGGGATGAGTACTATCCACTTCAACTGAGAGTTCGGATTGCCCGTTAATACGAGAGCTTTGATAGTCCAGCTTTAGTTTACTATTAAGCGTCATTGCAATAGGTCAGGGTCATTAACTAACTTTATCAGTTAAGGGTAACAATCTGAGTTAACTATAAGGTAAGTTGATAGAAAAACCAACGAAGGTCAGACCCAACGTCTTTAACAGCAGCTGGCAGGAATTATCCGAATATAATCTTTAGATCTGGTCGTCACAGCCAGAATAACTTATAGTATCCTAAGGGTTATGAGTGGAGACCTATATATATATTAGTGATTGCTAGTTTCAACAAGATCATTCCCCTTGGTCATTTGAATCGCTGGGAAGTCGGGATCGTTAAGGTCAATATAAGCCATCTGGCTTGGTTGCACATGAGTCGGTAATTCTCGCATACGGTCTAGGATAGCTAGTTGTTCCCTAAATCGCGAAGTGTAAGGACCAAAATGCACGTCTCCTAAATCGGTTTTCAGAATTAAATTGTCTGGATTTTGCCAATCGATCTCGAAAACTTGGACTGGAGAACGACTGACGGCTTGGTAAAGTTCTCTCCAATAAGGGCGATATTGCTTCCAAGACCCAACAATTTTAAGTTTGGGTAAATCTAGATTTTCTTCAAGTGAACTATAACTCTTCGCTGGCATCCAGACACCACCTTCATCTAGCAAACCCAACTGAGCTTGAGAATTGGTGGTTTTAGTGCTTTGGGTGACACTAGGTTGAGCAATGGCGACGGGCCTTCGCTCTTTGACTCGTATCTTCAATCCTGGCGGCACCAGTTGGCGGCTCACGGTGGCTTCAGCAATGGGAGCTTGAGACTCTAGGGAAACAGCTAAATTTTGTGGTTCAACTCGCAATAAAGATTGGGGATAGGACAAGGGCAGTAGTGAGCGAATAGCCTGCTTGGAAAGCAGACTATTGCCCTCTATAACTATTTGTTCCGGCTGGCGAATCACCCAATCTGGCAAGGTAATTGCCCAAATCAAGCCACTTGCCATACCGCCAACCAGTAGAGAGCGCCAAATTGCCTGGCAGGATTTAATCTGGCGTGATCGCTGTAGCTTTTTGCGCCTGCTGACCATTTGTGCGTGAGAAACTGATGCAATGTTTGCCATCTATTACCGACGGGTTCAACAAGGATGTAAATTCAAAGATGGTGTTTTTACTTAAAGGTAGAGTAAAAAGGCGCTGGTTGAAACCCCGGCGACTGTATTCATCTGACTACTTAGCCGACAATACTTTTCTCATTTAACCACTCCTTTTCAATAGTGCTGTAATTTATGTCAACTACTGCTATTGATTCTCTTGACTCTGGTAACAACCATCAGCTGTATCTTGTTGAGAAGGGGTTTCTCTGCTTTTCCCCAACTCGATTGCCTTCGGCAAAGGGGTGAGCGAAAAAAAGGGTGGGGGAACAAGTAAGCAGACGCTCCAGACGCGGAGACGCCCAGACGCTCCAGACGCGGAGAATTAAAATTCCAACCAAAATTTCGCTCACCCTCGGCAAAGATACTAAAGTGTCAATCAAACAGTCTACTCTAAGTCGCAGACGCTAAAAATCAGGGCTAAATCCTGCGACTGGCGAAAGATTAGTGAATACTCACAACGCCTGCATGAATATGACCATGAAACTGCATCTACCAACATTTTTCAAAGCTTGTAACCCTGCTAAAACCTTAGTTATGGGTAATCCATCTGACTCCCAGTACTATATAGATTTTTCTTCTGTACGTGGTGGCAAGATTATCGAAGCTTTAGGTCGAACTATCACCCGCCTCTCACCAGATGAACCTACCTGTCAGCTGTTTACAGGACATATTGGTTGTGGTAAATCCACGGAATTGTTTCGACTTAAAGCTCAGTTAGAACTCGAAGAATTTCATGTAGTTTATTTTGAATCCTCTCAAGATTTAGACATGGCTGATGTTGATGTCAGCGATATTTTGCTCAGCATTGCCAGATCCGTCAGCGAAAGCCTTGAAGAAATTGGCATTCACCTGAAACCAGGGTACTTTAGCAATTTATTCAACGACATCAAAAACTTTCTGCAAACTCCTATTGAACTCTCAGCTGAAGCTGAATTGTCTGTAGGGATTGGCAAAATAACTGCCAAAACTAAAGACAGCCCTCAGCTGCGTGAACAACTCAGACAACACCTGGAGCCACGCACCCAAAGCATTTTGAGTGCCATTAATGAAGAAGTCCTCGCTCAAGGGATTAAGCAACTAAAGCGGCGCGGCAAACAAGGTTTAGTGGTAATTATTGATAATCTTGACCGGGTTGATCCCAGACCTGTACATGGTAAGCGATCGCAACCAGAATACCTCTTTATCGACCGTGGTTCTCAGTTGCGTAGTTTAAATTGTCATGTTGTCTACACCTTGCCCTTAGCTTTGATGTTCTCTAACGAGTACGAAGCTCTAAAAAATCGGGTGGGAGGAGGTGTTGCTCCCAAGGTATTGCCGATGGTACCGATACTCTCACGAGATGGTAGTGAATTGTCCGAAGGTATGGATTTGTTGCGGCAGTTGGTATTGGCAAGGGCTTTTCCTCAGGTCAAACCTCAACAACGGCTGCAATTAATTCAAAAAGTTTTTGATCACCCTGAGACTCTTGACCGCATGTGCCGTATCAGTGGTGGTCATGTCCGCAACTTATTAGGGCTATTATACAATTGCTTGCAACAGGAAGACCCACCCTTCTCTCGCAGTTGCTTAGAGAGCGTGATTAAGGGCTACCGTGATGACCTCACTCTGGCAGTTGATGAGGTGGAATGGGAGTTACTATCTCAAGTTGTCCAACAACAACACGTTAAAGGGGAAAAAGAATATCAAACTTTATTGCGGAGTATGTTTGTCTATGAATATCGAGATGAATTAGGCCGTTGGTTTGGTATCAACCCAGCCTTAGCAGAAACGGGTAAAATTCCAGTCATGGGTAAGTCTTGAAGAAGTCAGGATTCAACGATAGGGGTTTCTGCGGGTGAGCTCCATTTTGGTTGGAATTTCAATTCTCCGCGTCTGGAGCGTCTGGAGCGTCTGCTTACTTGTTCCCCCACTCTAGTTTTCGCTCACCCGGTTTCTGCTGCCTGTTGCCTTTTATCCATCCTGAGAAAAACTCCAGTTCTCAATCTGGAGGCGGTTTAAAGGTATTGCACTAAATTGGAAACTGCTATCAAGGTTAAAGGGACAAAATTAACTTTTTTTGCCCCTTTAAGCCTTCTCTTAAAAAAACAATCAAAATGCACTTTGACAATAGATTAAGCCTGCCAAAACAAGAGTGGCATAATTTGTGTTACATTTGTTTACATGCGGATGATTTATTCATAAAATTGTTGATCTTACTGATATTAAGGCCTAAGCCTTGAGGTAGAGTCACAGACTATGCCATTGCTCTAAACTACGGCTAAACATATTATTGGGGCAGAAGACTGAAAGTTAATTGCTTTACTAAGACAAATCCCCAACAGATGTTAATACCTAGCGCTGACAATTTCAGCAATTAGTTTTGAGTAATGACTAAAGACAACTCATTGATCAAATTAGGTTTCCAAAACCTTGTTAAGACTAAATCATCTATTCTACTCTACATATGTAAATACGAGATGGTTACTGGTAATTAAACACCAATAACACTCAAAAATTTGATGATTGAATGAGGGAGCAATATCCACAACAATATCGATCAGAACAAGTAGCGACAGCCAATAAAAAGGCTCTGTCAACGCTATCTCGTGCCATTTCTCTGTCTCAAGGACAATTTTCAATTATATTAGTGCGCTGCAATTATGAGACTTGCAAAGAGAAAATGCGGCAACAGCTGCAAGAACTGACTAAGGTACCGCTAAGTGAGTTGGTCTTGCAAGAATCAACATTAGCCCTATACTCTAGCATTCTTAATGCACGAGGCGATCAACAGACATCTGCCTTGATTGTCTTCGGTCTAAATTTAGTAGCAGCATTAGACCAATTGCTAATTTCGACTAATCAGGTTAGAGACGAATTCCGCAAAACTTTGAACTTCCCGATAGTATTATGGGTATCCGACGAAGTACTACAGAAATTAGCGAGATTTGCCCCTGATTTCAAGAGTTGGGCAGCCACTTCGATTAAGTTTGAATTTACTACCGAAGATTTACTAAGTTTGTGGCAGCAAACAGCAGATGAACTGTTTACCACTCTTTTAAAGAGTGATTTAGGAGAGTTTATACCCAACAAAATTCTAGATTTAGCACCTGCCTGCCGCCGACGCCAGGAAATCGAATCAGCCTTGAGAGACTTACACTCCCGAGGGATTAGTTTAGAACCAGAATTAATCGCCACCTGGCAATTTATTCTGGGACGAGATGCTTTTAGTAACAATCAGATTGATCTTGCTTTAGAGCAATATCAGCATAGTTTAGATTTTTGGCAGCAGCAATGGGAGGATAGAGGAGAAATTCAGCTTCAGTTGCTTGAAAACCAAGACCTCTATCAACTCAGAGATGGGCTATATCCCAATGTTCAGGAAACAGATTCTGCCTGGGACAATCACAACAGCCACTCTACTTCTACTCCTAAGGATAAAACTGACTGCCCTTCCTCCTTAAAGCGTATGGGACTACTACTGCATCACCTCAGCTTGTGCTATTGCCGCCAAGCCCAATTACAAAGGTTTGCTAGTAACAGCAAGTGGGAGCAAGCGAGGGATGCCTTGAGTAAAAGCATTGAGGCATTTGCTGCCGCTGGCTGCTTAGAACAAGTTGCTCAGTTGACAATTGTACTCGGCGAAGTACTCCAACAGTTGCAACGCTGGACAGAGCTACAGGCTTTGGCTCTCAAATCTCTGGAGTTGCCATTAATCCAAAACAATCGAGTTCAATTGGCTCAAGTCTACGGCTTTATGGCAGCTGTTGCTCAGGGGCAATCAAATTGGGAAGACGCCAGAGACTTAGCTACAGCTGCCCTACAACAACTCTGGCAATCCCCATCACCTGAGCCTCAGCATCGAGGATTATATCTACTGCTTAAGGCAAAAGCACAAAGGAACTTAGGTCTCTCATCGGCAGCAATCACAGCTCTAGAGGAAGCAATTGACCTAGAGCCTTTGCTGAAGAACAAATCCCCTGGTGGAGTATCCGTACAAGAGTATCCACAGTTTTATATTGATATTTTAGAAGAATTGCGATCGCTCTACCTAGAACAAAAGCAATACCTAAAAGCCTTTAAACTCAAGCAAGAGCGACGCTCACTTGAGCAACAGTATGGATTTTCTCCATTCCTTGGTGCTGCCCCCCTACAGCCCCAATGGCATAGCCGAGGAGTTGGCGATTTCACAACCGAAATTCACCCAGGACAATTGCCCGTACAAATAGCAGCAGCTGGGCGTCAACCTGATGTCAATCGCTTGCTTGAGCGCCTGAGCCGCAATGACCACAAACTCACAGTAATTCACGGTTGTTCCGGTGTTGGCAAAAGTTCTTTAATTAATGCTGGCTTGGTACCAGCTTTAGAAAGACGAATTATTGGTGCCAGAATAGCAGTGCCAGTGGTACAAAAAGTTTACAAGGATTGGATTGGTGAGTTAGAAGCACTATTAACAGAAGCTTTAGCGAAAAAGCAAGTGACAACTCTCAACATCGCTAGCCATCAATCCCCACCTTGGCAACAGCCGAATTCTATTGATCATCCCTCGGGAAAGTCTTCACCAACCACTCAAGCCTCTAAGCTCCAAAAAATTTTACTAAAACTGCGACAGGCTGGTGAGCAACATTTGCTAACAGTACTAATTTTCGACCAGTTTGAAGAGTTTTTTTTTGTTTGTGAGAATCTCGTCGAACGACGTCAATTTTATGATTTCTTGGTTAATTGCCTGAATCTGCCCTTCGTAAAGTTAATCTTATCGCTAAGGGAAGATTATCTGCATTATTTATTGGAATGTGAACGTTATAGCAATCTCGAGGCTATCAACAACAATATTCTCGATTGCAAGCTACGTTACCCTCTAGGGAACCTGTCCCCAGAAGACGCTAAAAACGTCATTTATACTTTGGCAACAGCCTCCCACTTCCAATTAGAGGCCTCTCTGATTGAGAGGTTAGTGCAGGACTTGACAGGAAATTCAGGGGCAGTACGCCTGATCGAATTGCAAGTAGTTGGTGCTGAGCTACAAGCAGAAAAAATTACCACCCTCAAGCAATATCAGGCTCTTGGAGCCTATCCTGTCGCTGTTTTAGTAGAGCGTACCCTCTCCAACCTAATTAAAGATTGTGGAACTGAAAACGAAGATACTCTCTGGCAAGTTTTATTTTCCTTGACTGATGAGAGAGGTACAAGGCCTTTGAAAACTCAAGCCGAGTTGGCTAGTAGTATTTCCTGTTCTCCTTCCCTTGAGCCTCATCTGTCAGATAATCGATTAGCTAACAGCGGCAAGATTAATCCCTGGGGGAATTTCGGGAACAAAAACAACCATCATCCCAGCTGTAGCAAAAGACTTGACTTAATTTTGAAGATCTTGATAGGTTCTGGTTTAGTATTCCGATTGCGCTCACAACCAGACAGATATCAGCTAGTTCATGATTATCTAGTTGAACCGATTCGCCTCAAATCCAAGCAGAGGTCTCAATCGCAATTGTTGGCAAAGCTAGAAGGAAGTGCCAGTGAACTTTCGCGGGTTCGTAGGCAGCGGCTGCGGGCGATGGCAGTTGGCGCAGCGATGGCAGTTATGGCATTTACCTCTGCTGGCTTGGGATGGCGAGCAGAGAGATTAAGGAAGCAGGCAGATGAACTCTGGATAAATGCTCACCTAAGTGCTTTGAGTGCCTCTTCGGAGGCTCTTTTTGTTTCTAATAAGAAATTTGATGCCTTGCTTGAGGGACTCAGAGCCGCAAGATTCTTGCAAGGAAAAGAGGCTGATTCAGTACAGGTGCAACCAGATGTCCGCCTCCAGGTGGTAACTGCCCTCTCGCAAGCAGTTTACGGAGCTTCCGAGCGTAATCGCCTCGAAGGGCACAGCGATATAGTCTCCAATGTCAGTTTTTCTCCCGATGGTCAGTTAATTGCCTCCGCTAGCCGAGACAAAACTGTCAAACTCTGGCATCCAGATGGCACTTTAGTTGCTACCCTTAAGGGTCATCTCTCCAGTGTCACCAGTGTAGCTTTTAGTCGAGATAGTCAGCTGATTGCTTCTGGTAGCTGGGATAGTACCCTCAGAATCTGGCGTCGAGATGGCACTCAAGTGCAAAGTTTTAGGGGTCATGTTGGTCATATCTATAGCATTAGTTTTAGTCCAAATGGGCAGCTTTTGGCTTCTGCTGGTGGCGATGGCACTGTCAAACTTTGGACAATCAACGGTAAGTTAGTGAAAACTTTTCAAGGTCACAAGGGCGTGGTCAAATGGGTAAGCTTTAGCCCCAATGGTCAGATAATTGCTTCTGCTGGAGAAGATCAGACAATTAAATTGTGGACACTGGCAGGAAAATTGGAGCAAACTCTAGTAGGGCACGCTGGTAAGGTTAACTCTGTAGCTTTTTCTCCTAATGGTCAACTAATCGCCTCTGCCAGTGATGATCGCACAGTCAAACTTTGGAATGATCAAGGCAAGCTGCTCAAAACCTTCCCCAAACATAAGCGTTGGGTGTTTGGAGTTGCTTTTAGTGCTGATGGTCAGTTGATTGCCTCTGCCAGTGCTGAAAATGCGGTTAAGCTCTGGGACCTCAACGGCAGCTTATTAAAAACTTTTCAAGGACATAGCGATAGTGCTACTGCGGTGAGTTTTAGTCCCGATAATAATTGGGGATTACCGATTTTAGATTTTGGATTAGGTGAATTTGCTCAACAATTAGGCACTAGTACATCTGAGCAACATTTAAAACATCCCAAATCCCAAATTCCTAAGCCCAAATTAGAACACTTAAGAGTCCCTACTCTTGCCTCAGCCAGTAATGATAAAACTGTTAAACTTTGGCGTTTTAGAGAGCAGTCTCGCTTGATTTTGCAGGGGCATCAGGATGATGTTAGGGATGTCGAATTTTCCCCAGATGGCGAACTAATTGCTACAGCTAGCAATGACGGTACTATAAAACTTTGGGAGCGCAGCAGTAAACTGTTCAAAACCTTAAAAGGGCATAACGATCGCATCTATAGCATCAGTTTCTCTCCCGATGGTCAGTTGATTGCTTCTGCCAGTAGGGATAAAACTCTCAAGCTTTGGGAGCGCCAAGGTAATTTACTGGCAACCTTAAAGGGGCATCGGGATTGGGTATTGGATGTTAGCTTCTCTGTTGATAGTCAGTTAATTGCTTCTGCTAGTCGAGACAAAACTGTCAAACTGTGGGATCTTCAAGGAAATTTACTCAAGACTCTCACAGGACATCAACAGCGTGTGAATGCTCTTAGCTTTAGTCCTGATGGCAAACTCCTAGCTTCAGCTAGTGACGATAATACCGTCAAGCTGTGGACATCCAAGGGAAAGTTGCTGAAAACCTTGAAAGGTCATAGCAATTGGGTTTTAGATGTCAGTTTTACGCCTGACTCCCAGCAACTAGCCTCAGCCAGTTATGACAATACAGTTAAATTGTGGAGTACTCAGGGAGAACCTCTCTCAACCCTGGCAGGACATACCGATAGTGTTGCCAAAGTTAGCTTTAGCCCTGATGGTGAAATTTTGGCAACAACTAGTTGGGATAACAAGATACAGCTATGGCGGCTTGATGACACTCTGATTAAAACTTTGGCAGGACACTCAGAGCGCGTAACTAGTGTCAACTGGAGCAGTGACGGTAAAGTTTTAGCCTCAGCTAGTCAGGATAATCAGGTAATTATTTGGAATTTGGATTTGGAGGATCTCCTAGACAAAAGCTGTAGTTGGCTGCAAGACTATTTAGAAAGCAACAGAAAAGTTAGGAGTAGCGATCGCCATTTGTGTGTTCCCATGGAGCAAAACTCGAGTCTTCCAGAGCCCTAGTAAGTTCATCGCCCAAAACTATTTGGCTCTCCAGAGATCTTGGTGAAAACTGTAAATCAGACTACAAATTATCTTTGGTGGGTTACGGCGCTGATAGGAAAACAATACTAGAATTCACAAATTATGACCCGCGCCTAACCCACCCTACAATATATAAAATTTTATTATCACCACATGTACGGGAGAGCCAACTATTTCTGTTGCTGAACCGAAATAAAATCAACCTTGTTAGTGCTTTGGCACGGTATTTAGGATGTTCTTCGGATGTGTCATTGAGTCAGCAGAAGCGAAAGTAGAAGAACTACAGGCTTTGCTGAGGAAATAATCTTGCAGGTGAGAAGAAAAGGAAGTTTTGATGAGCGATCACTCCGCGCTAGCCCGAAGGGCTAATCGCATCCAAATTTTTCTGGCTCACGCCAGTGAGGATAAGCCCCAAGTTCTGAAACTATATGAACGGCTCAGAGCCAAAGGTTATAAACCCTGGTTGGATAAGAAAGACCTCATCGCTCGACAGAATTGGCGTGAGGAAATCCCAAAAGCGATCAAGCAAAGTCAGATCTTCATAGCTTGCCTTTCAAACAACTCTGTAAGGAAGCAAGGATATGTCACCAGAGAGTTAAGACTAGCTCTCAATATATATGCCGAAAGGGTGCCTGGGACAATCTATTTAATTCCACTCAAGCTAGAGGATTGTGAAGTTCCAGCTTTGCAACAAGCAGAGTATGGGATATCCCTGCAAGATATCCAGTGGTTGGACTATTGGGAAGCGGATGGTTTTGAGAACCTACTCAGAGCTATTAAGTATCAATTCCCTACCCACCTCACTACAACCAGTGGAGAGGAAAAAGCATTAGGATTGCCCCTGTCAACGGTTGAGTTTGAAACGGTGAGGGTGGATGCAAAGGGAGAGGTAGTTAAAGGCGAGCCTAACAGAAAAGCCAAGATTGTTAAGGAGGACTTGGGTAATGGTATAAGCCTGGAAATGGTGGAAATTCCTGGTGGTTCTTTTAAAATGGGTTCTCCAGCCTGGGAGAAAGGTCGATATAAAGATGAAAGTCCGCAGCATGATGTAAAGGTGCCAACTTTTTTTATGGGTAGGTTTGAAGTCACCCAGGAACAGTATCAACAAGTGATGGGTAAAAATCCATCTCGCTTTAAGGGAAATAAACGGCCTGTAGAAAGGGTTTCCTGGAATGAGGCGATGGAATTTTGTAAAAGGCTCAATCAAAATCAGGCAGAACGCAGCTATAGTTTACCCAGTGAGGCTCAATGGGAATATGCCTGTCGTGCCGGAGAGAAAACCCCATTTCACTGTGGTAAAACTATCACTGACAAGTTAGCAAATTATGATGCCATAAGAACCTATGCTTCGGAGCCAGCAGGAAAATATAGAAGGGAAACCACGCCAGTAGGTAGTTTTCCGGCGAATGGTTTTGGCTTATATGATATGCACGGGAATGTGTGGGAGTGGTGTTTCGATGATTGGCATAATAACTACAAGGGCGCGCCGACAGATGGCAGCGCTTGGATAGGAGGCACTGGTAGCAATGACATCAAAGTGCTGCGCGGTGGTTCATGGTTATACTATCCTGTTTTCTGCCGTTGTGCGTCTCGCCACATCAGCAATTTCGGGCGCGTCGATGTCGCCGACTTTATTGGTTTTCGTGTCGTCTGTGTTGGTGCCAGGACTATGTAGCCCTTTGCACTTTTTGCCCTTTTGCCCTTTGGTCCGCCGTCAGGCGGTCGCTAGATTTTTGGAGGGAAAGTATAGTGACGTACCTACACTTCTCTTCTTTGTAAGTGTAGGCTTCTGGCTCCGCAAGGATTCGGTGAACTTCCTTCGTGGTACTCCTTTTTTCCCACAGGGGGCGTTTTATAGTGGGGAACACGTCTAGCCCCACTTGAATAGCATTAGTACTACTCGCCTATTTTCCTTGAAGATTTTACTTACAGGAGGCATCATCGTTGATTAACTACATCCGAAGTAAAACCCCATATCTTCAGTTGTCTAGGTACTCCGTGTAGCCAGCATTTTAGGCTTTGCTACTTGAGATAAGTATACCAGAGGACGATTGATGTGGCTGCGCCACTCACACAGGCAATTCATCCCATGCTGACCCTTCGGGTACTTTCCGTGGGGCTTCTTGCAGGACTTGCTAATTCTTTCTCCCCCTCCCCCCATCTCCCCCTCCCCCTATCTCTTTTATATGCTCATAGCAATTTTCTAAAATAGTGTTAGAGATAAGCTACTGTGTGCGACAGGTTACCGGGAGTTGCTCAGAAGCCTCACGAGAAATCTTCGATTTGGTGTCAGATTAGGTCACAAACTTCACACTATAGCCTGTGTTAGAGTGAGCTTAACTCCTTTGCATTATTTTTCCTCCAGCTCAAAAAGGATTATGGTGATTACAAAACGTGGTCTCGTTCTTGGTGCGACAGCAGTAGTCTTATCCACTGTTGCTGTTACAGGTGCTGGTCTTCATTTATCTCAAAGTCAAGCCTTCTTTCGCGAAAGCCCTAAAGAACTCGTTGATGAAGTTTGGCAGATTATTGACCGCGAGTATGTTGATGCCACTTTCAATCAAGTCGATTGGGAAGCAATTCGCACTGACTATGTGAAGAACCGCTCTTATAACTCCAAGGAAGATGCCTATAAAGCCATCCGAGAAATGCTAGAGACGCTGGAGGATCCTTACACTCGGTTCATGGACCCCCAAGAGTTCAAGAATATGCAGATTGATACTTCTGGGGAATTAACCGGCGTAGGCATCCAAATTGCCTTAGATGAAGAAACGAAGAAGTTAATGGTGATTTCTCCAATTGAGGATACGCCAGCATTCGAGGCTGGTATCCTCGCTAAGGATGTAATTACTAAGATTGATGGTCAAAGTACCGAAGGCATGGATGTCAATGACGCTGTGCTACTGATTCGAGGCAAACCAGGGACTCAAGTAACGCTGACTATTGAGCGAGGTGAAGAAGAGGTAGATTATACAATCACGCGGGCGCGGATCGAAATTCATCCTGTACGCTACAGTTATCGCCCCAACCCTGAAGGCGGCATTGGTTATATTCGTCTCAATACTTTCAGTGCTATTGCTGCCCAGGAAATGCGTGAAGCCATCAAAGATTTAGAGAAGAAGCAGGTCAAGGGTTATGTTTTAGATCTACGCTCTAACCCAGGCGGCTTGCTGTACTCAAGTATTGAAATTAGCCGCATGTGGCTCAATGATGGTACGATTGTCTCAACAGTAAACCGACAGGGTAAGAGCAAGTCTGAGGCAGCAAATAATCGCCCCTTGACAGAGAAACCACTGGTAGTGTTGGTGGATGGCGGTTCTGCTAGTGCTAGCGAAATTCTTTCTGGGGCTCTACAGGATAATCAACGAGCTACTTTGGTGGGAACTCAGACTTTTGGGAAAGGTTTAGTCCAGTCGGTCAAAGGGCTACAGTGGGATGAGTCTGGTTTAGCTGTGACCATTGCTAAGTACCTAACCCCCAGTGGTCGCGATATTAATAAGGCAGGAATTTCTCCAGATGTGGTAGTAGAATTGACAGAAGCGCAGCGCAAGGAATTGCAACGGGATAGGACTCAAGTCGGTACTAAAGCAGACCCTCAATATGCCAAAGCTTTTGAAGTCCTTCAGCAAGAGATTGCACAACAGGAAGACTCGGGGGCGGTTTCAAGCAGTCGCTAGAGTACTGAATCTTTCAAAGATTATCAGGAATTGACAACTAATTGAAGTCTCCGCGCTTTAAAAAGACGCGGATTCTAATTGGGCAAACAAAAAAGGTGTGGGGGGATTTTTTGGATTCTTAGCTAGAAATCCCACCCAAAATTTCGTTAACCCCCTAGGAATTAGCGTTTGCCATTACCATTACCATCACCATTGCTGCGACCAGTAGTTTGCAAGACTCCTGTAGCTAGTTTGCCAGGAACTTCCTGAAGATGATTGTACTCCCAGTTGAAGAAACCAGTACCGAGAGTAAGCGATCGCAACTCCACAATGAAGTCCTGCATCTCGGCTTGAGGGAGATAGCCACAAACACAGTCCCAGCCTTTCCAATCAGGAATAGCTTCATAGCCTAGAATTTGCCCACGACGCCCACTTACTAACTGGAGCACTTTGGAAGTGAATTCCATCGGTGCCTTGACTTCAATCGCCATAATTGGTTCCAGCAGCATTGGTTTGCAATTCGGCATTCCTTGGGTCATTGCTAAGCGTGCTGCCTGCTTAAAGGCTTGTTCGGAGCTATCAACAGAGTGGTAAGAGCCATTAGTCAGTGTTACTGCCACATCCACCACTGGAAAGCCTAGAGGTCCTTGTGATAAATACTCTCGAACACCAGTTTCTACACCAGGAATATACTGCTTCGGCACGACACCACCGACAATAGTGTCGGAGAAATCAAAGCCATCACCACGGTGCTGGGGTTTAATCTCAAGATAGACATCGCCAAATTGACCATGACCACCACTTTGATGCTTGTAGCGCCCGTGGGAAGAGGTTGGCTTACGAATAGTTTCTTTGTAGGGAACTTGCGGTAAACCTGTACTCATCGGTAGGTTATACTTACGCCGCAGTCGGTCTAAAGCCACTTGCAGGTGAATCTCTCCCTGCCCCCAGAGGATAATTTCATTAGTGTCACCATGTTGCTCCCAGGCTAGAGAAGGGTCTTCTTCCAGCATCTTAGTTAATGCCCCAGAAAGCTTGACTTCGTCTTTGCGCTTATCTGGGGCAATTGCTAAAGCATAAACTGGCTTAAGTGGTTCAGCTTGCGGTAATTTCCTTCCTGGGTTATCACCGTTAGCAACTAGGGTCGCCCCAGTTTGCATACCTTCTAGGCGTCCTAGGGCAATAATTTCACCTGCTGAAGCCCCCGATATTGACTTAGATTGCTGACCTTGCAGACGGTACAAGCCACTGGGACGAATATTATTGACAATCATGCCCTCCGTAAGCTGACCTTGCCAGAGGCGCACTAATGAGAGCCTACCACCTTGGGGAGTGTAATAGGTTTTAAGTACCTGTGCTACTACTTTCTCAGAATTACCATCAATTTCCCTTCGCTTAGCAGTAGTCTCAGGTGTTGGTGCTTCCCGCAAGAGGGCATCAATCAGATGCCTGACACCATAATCCCGCTCAGCGACGCCCATGAAGACTGGCACAATTAGGTCACTACCCAATTCCATTTTCAGGTCTTGCAGAATTTCTTCTTGAGCAGGCTCAATTTCTTCTAATAGTTCTTCTAGTAGATGGTCATCAAAATCTGCCAAGGTTTCGAGTAATTGCGCCCTTGCCTCCTGCTCCTGCTCCTTCAAAGACTCTGGCAGTGGTACCGGATCAGCTGGGGCATCAGGGTGGTACTGATAAGCCTGTTCACTGACTAAATCAATAAATCCAGTGAGCTGTTCCCCTGTTCCAATGGGGTACTGGTGCAACACCAAAGGACGCGCTGAGACCGATTTAATCGCGGCTAGCAATTCTCGATAAGAGTTGCCCCAAGCACCACCATTACTGTTAAATCGGTCTACTTTGTTAATAAATAATAGGTGCGGAATTTCCCAATCATCGAGAAATTTAAATAGAGGAGACAGCGTTAGGACGCGCTCGACGACTGGTTCACAAACAACGACAGCGGCATCGACGCCAATTAAAACATTGTAGGTTTCTTGGGCAAACTCAATCGAGCCTGGGCAATCTAGAAAGTTGAAGCTAATACCCTGATATTCTGTAGTAGCTACAGTTACCTCTACGCTCATGTGGCGATCGCGTGCCTCTGCTGCACTATCACCTACGGTATTGCCGTCCTTAATATTGCCCTTGCGAGAAATAGCACCAGTTACAGACAACAAGCTCTCTAACAAAGTGGTTTTACCACTTAAATACGGACCGACAATTGCCACATTACGGGTAGCAGAAACGACTTTTTCGTTCATTACTTTCCCTCAAAATCATTAATGTTCAACTAGTAAAGACTTGTACTCAGTTTTGCAGCAATGCCCGCAAAAAGTTATAACTGAGTTGCTTTTTCCCACTTGATTCTGAAGGCGAAGGCGCTACTCCAGTCCTTAGGGTAAACACGGCTCAACGACGCGCGTGAGCAAAATTAATGGCGGTATTTAAGTCTCTGTCACCAGTGAGCCGCACTTGCAACAGAGTTAAATCTGCGCTCATCTAGTGCTAGAGACAGTTTCTTCTTTCTAAAGTTTGAGCAAGTTTTGGATGAAGGCATCCATCGACTAACCACTATCGACTTGGAATTGTCTAGCTGGTATTTATAGTTCAACCCTGAGCTTAACGCGTGGTGCTCTCAACCTAATCAGAATCGTAATCTCTTTTAAGACAAACATCATTTAAATCTAAGTTAGACTTAATTTAATGAATATAATCAGACTTTTATTAATTTAAACAACTAATTGTAACGATTTTTCTCAAAAAGAAGCATGAATTGGCAGAGGCAAACGTAACATTTTTCTACAATGGAAAGTAGTAGAATAGTTTTATATATAGAGTTGAGCTTGCTGTTACTTGGTAGCAGTATGACGCTAGTAACTCTACCACTTGCGGCACAAACCTCATCGCCTTCCATACCAACCATAGAGCCAACTCAACCAGCAGCACTTAAGCAGCTCAATCAGGGTTTGGTATGGATTGAACAGGGCAAGCTACCAGAAGCAATCGCAGCCTTTAGAAATGCGATTCAACTTAACCCACAGCTAGCACCTGCCCACTACAACCTAGGGTTAGCCTTGCGCCAGGTGGGGCAAGTGCGGGAGTCAGAACAGGCTTTTTACCAAGCGACACAGACTGACCCCAGTTTTGCTCTAGCTTTTGCTAACTTGGGAGCAGCACGTTTGGAACTTGAGAACCTAATTCAGGCGCGAGCTGATTTGTTACGGGCAATCGAACTTGACCCCAATCTTGGAGTTGCTCATTACAATCTAGGTTTAGTACTCTCCAGGAGAGGAGAACTAGAACCAGCAATTAGGGAATTCAAGAGGGCGACGCAATTGAGTAGAAATGCTCCAGAGCCAGCATATCATCTAGGCCTCACCTATTTGCAACAGGGAAAAATAGAACAAGCAAGAAAGGCGCTACAGCGTGCGATTCAAATCAACCCCCAATACTCAGAAGCACACTACAGCCTAGGTTCAATTTGGTTCAATCAGGGAGAGTTTGAGGCAGCTCTCGATGCTTTCCGGCAAGCTGCAACTGCCAACTCTAACTACGCCAATGCTTATTACGCAGCTGGTTTAGTATTTCTACGCCAGAATCGATTTAGTGATGCCGAGCAAATGCTGCAATACGCTAGAGATCTTTACAAAGCTCAAGGCAATTGGCAGTGGGTGACAAAGGCAGAGCAAGGGCTCGCAGCAGCGCGTAACTCTATCCCGCAGGAGCTACGCTAGCTGAGGGTAATTCAACTTGGATTATTTGACCAAAAATATGGGATTCAAGCCCCGTTCTTCGCTTGACGGCTTTTTAGGGGAATAATCTTGATAAATAATGAGATTGAAAGCTAGAATAATATTAGTGGTAAAGCGCACGCATTAAGACGAAGTAGGTCAAGCGGACTATTCCTGATCCGGAGCCCTGGTAGTATAAATCCTAGATCTTGTACAAATGTGGGAATCGTTAGGCGAGAATTCGACAAATCTCGATATATCAATACTGTGGGACACACAGGAATTTAAGCTATCAGAGTGAGTTGAAAGGCTCAAGTATGCTCTGTAAGACCAAAAGCTAGTTCTTTGAAGCTAGTAGTTTGGCAAGATCAGCCCAAGAATCCCCGTACCTTCAGGTCGGGGAGTGTCAACAAACTAATTTAGTGGAATTGGAATCATCTTCTTATCCTGGAAATCGTTGAGTATCTAACGTATTGGTTGAGTTAACGCTTCAAAACAGCGTGCGATGATTGACGGCTGGTATCCCAGAGCAAAATGCTGTGAAGACAACCAAGAGCGATCGCCCACACCGCATTTCCCGCAAAAACGCCCCACAAAATTGGCAGGGTAAATCCTTCAACACCTCCCAAGGCAAATCCCGCCAGCCAAATGACACACTCATACAGAACATATCCTCCTATTAAAGCGACAGCCAACCATAGATAATGACTTCCCATAGGAGAACGACCGAAGCTAGGTTTGATAGATGCTAGGAGCGCGACCAACAGCGTCCCTAATCCTAGTACCAATCCCCAGGTAAAGGTGTTGAGAGTCTGGGGATAGCTGTGAATGGTGAACCCCAAAAGTTGGTTTACAAACCACATCGTCATCATAGTTGCAATAGCACGGTGACGGGGAAGAGTCGCTCCAGCGATCACACCAAAACCCACCAGAGGAACTGTGCAGGTATAAACAACATTACTGAGACTGCCTAGGGCGGTAAGCAAGAGGAACCAGAATTTACTCCGGGACACAGAACGGTAAGCTACCTCCCAACGAGCTGATAGCCTAAGTAACGGTGAATGGCTAGCAATTTTGCTGTAATGCATAGAGAAAACTCCTTTTCTAGAAAAACTTAACTTTTTGGAGGATAGAGGTGGGCTGTTAGTTTGCGACCATTAACCAAATGTTCCTGTACAATTTGCCGTGCCACCCCTGGTTTAACTCGCGTGTACCAGGTTTGTTGGCGCAGTTCGGGAGAGCGATCATCCCCTGAGTAGTACACCACCGGTCCTAACTTGCAAACCTCCAGACAACCAGAGCTAATTACATTTACTTCTAGTCCCGCTTCTGCCACTGCCTGCTGCATTGCCTCACAGACAGGCTGCCAGTTACGCGAAGGATAGCAGCGACTAGAACGACAGACGGATAAATAGGGGCGCTTAAGGGGATTAGTGGTGTAAGGAATCGGACGGATTCCTTGAACGTAGATTTGTCGTAGTTCTTCGTAAAGTGCCAGCTTCTCCAGACAGGGCTTATTTTCCGGCAGTAGGTCTTCTTCCTCACCCAGAAACGGATTCGGCAAAAACAGATTCATCATCTTTTCCCCCGTCCCATTCCAGAACTGAATCCCCCAACTGCGTGCTTTACCACGCTCATTGAGGCCGCGATATAAGGCGGCGCGACCAACTAGACGCTGTTGGCGTAGATTGGGTGGGGTTTTCTGATGTGGACCCCCCAGGTTTTCTTCTACGCACAAATGCAGATGCCAGGATTCGGTAGCAACAGTGAGATACCCATCGTAAACCACGCAAATTTTAGGGGGCTGGCTAAACTCCAACTCCAGCACGCTACCCTCAACCACATGCCCTAGCTGCACTTCCTGCCAACGTTCTTGAAACAGAGTGTACAACATCGGACCAAGTACATCGATCTGAGGGGAAAAATCCTCGTATTCAATCGTACCGCTTCTGGAGGCAGGTTCTGTATCCCGGCAGTTGAGCGGCGTGACCCAACGATTAAATGCACTCATCAGCTACTCTCCTTAAAATTCTGAACTGAGACCAATGCGAACACTGCTACCTACCCCCGGAAAACCAGGAAATTCCTCATACTGTTGATCAAAAATATTGTCCCAACTGGCATTGAATACCAGATTACTACTTACAGGCAATCGCAGCTTCAAATCCAAGGTAGTGTATCCCGGCAGAGATTCTGTATTACTATTGTTAGTAAAAAACTCACTAAGATGATGCAGCAGTAATCCAACATAGAGTCCTCGGTTGGTTTCATATGCTAGTCCTAAATTCAGACTATCAGCTCCACGGAAACTCAATTCATTACTTTCGAGAACCGGATTGCTATCTTCCAAAATCTCAGGTTCATTCAAAGTATAGTTAGCGAAGGCATAGATATTGTTGGCTAGTTGGACATTTAGTTCGGCCTCAATCCCCGTTGTCCGCACTTTGCCAATATTTGTGTAGGTACTAGGAGAGCCAAACTCAAAATTTATTAAATCGGAGATGGTATTGACGAAGAGTGTTAAACGCAGTAAACCAATATCTCCCAATTGCTGGTCAACACCAATATCAAAACTATTGCCTCGTTCAGGTTGCAAATCGGGATTGCCGACTACGTCAAAAGCCGCCAATCCTTCCAGGTTAAGTATTTGAGGAGCTCTAAAACTTTTAGCATAGTTAGTTCTGAGGGTAGTAGATTTTCCTAAAGCCAGACGTACTCCCAAACTAGGAGAAGTGAATGAACCATTTTCTAGGCTATTAAAATCTTGGCGTAGTCCCAAATTGAAGCTAAAACTAGGAGATAAATCAATATCATAAAGAGCAAAAATTGCTCCTTGGCTAATATTGCCTTCATAGTTCTCGGTGTTAGTTTCAGTGGCGAAGCTGAAGGTATTATTTTCAGCATTAACATTACGATAATCAAAGCCATAGGTCAGGTTTTGGTTGGCAGCTAATTGCCAGTTATGTTGCACCTGTAGTCCTAGGTTGGTTCGCTCAACATCATCTTTTGTTCCAAAGGTATTGGGGTCAGGGTTGGTGAAATTGTAATCGAGAAAATCGGCGTAAATTCTACTGGTTAGCAGAGAATCATCTGCCTGTCCCAATTTAGCTTGCCAGCTTAGATCTAGTAGGACTTCTTCCGTGTACTGCCTCGCCTCAGGGGTAAGGTTATTAAATTCTCCGGCACTGCCATCAATAGGAATGGGAACACCCCCAGCCACACCGAAATCTTTGGTGAGATATAAAGCATTGAAAATGAGACGGTTGCGATCGCCTAAGTTTGTCTCTAGTTTCAAGTTGAGATTGTTGTACAGAACATCGGCGTTGTCACGCTCATCTTCCAAATCAATTCTGTCAATCTCGAAAGGGAAGTCGTTCTCCGACTCCGTGCGATTGTAACTCAAAAACCAACCGATATCCCCAGTGCGACCATTGGTCTGAACCACCTGTTGATTGAAACCAAAACTACCCAAACCGACAGTAGGTTTGGCTTCAATCTCTTGTTGTTTAGGCACAACACGGGTAATGATGTTAATCACTCCACCAACAGCATCAGAACCATAGAGGGTTGAGCCACCACCGGGAACTACCTCAATCTGTTCTACTACGTCGGTGGTAAATTCCGAGAGATCGAAGCCACCAAAAAAGCCAACATCATTAATCGGTCGTCCATCTAACAAAATTAAGGTCTGAGCGGTATTACCCCCACGGATGAATTGAGAACTAAGCGCTCCCAACTGCCCCCCTGCTGTACCATCACTGAGAATTCCAGGTAAGAATTTGAGGGCTTCTTGTACTGTACTGGCACCTTGAGCTTCAATTTGTTCCCGGTTGATTATATAAGCTGGACGGCTAGAGTCTCTGAGGGTGCCTTCCTGACGAAATGGAGTGTAGAGCGGTTGAGTTAATAGCTTCTCGGTTACCGTAATTTCAATTTCTTCTGCTTGTTCCTCAACTAATGGTTCTTTTTCAGCTTCGGTTTCTGAGTTAGTTGTCGGTTTCGGAGAGGATTGTTGAGCGTAAAGTGGTTCTTGAGCCTTAACTTCACAGCCCCCCATAAACATCATTGTTAACCCACTTAAACTCAGGCAGATACAGTTAGTTAACCAAGCAATAACGGCAAGGTTAGTATACATTAAGGTTATTTTCCTTCTGGTTAATGGTTATGACCAGTAATTTCCAGCGATTGATTGTCAAAAAAAGGCAGAATATCAAAGGCTCGCCTAGCTTTATGTTTATGGGAAATATTGAAGCTTGGACAACTCCATTCCCCCTTCCTTCCTGTCTGACGGGGCTTGTACCTTAAGGGGTGAAGTGAAAAGGAAATCATAAAAGCCATCTGCCTGGAAGCCCTGGAGCCTTCCAAGGCAAAAGCCTTGGTCAAAACTGTTACAACTCACCTGGCATCTGAGCAAAATAGAGAAATTAGTTGCACTCAAACTTGCTCTAAGTACAGAAAATTTTGCTTAGTTGTCACAAATTTAGTTGGGAAGTAGTTTGATACCCAGCATGAAATCCTGCCAGGACTATTTACCTGATACAATCACTGATCAATAAACTTATAGTGGTTTGTCAGACTACTCTACTTGGTAAGCCCTGCTATCTGAGTTGAGTTGCAAGTCTTTCTTTCTACCAACAGCTTCATAATCCGAGAATAATAAACTCTTAAGCTTTTTAACTAGCCAGTTAGTCATTACCTGTACCTCGCAGATAAATATGGATAAACTTCATCGGCGGGCATTCTGACTCAGAGACATTCATCTCATCACAGCTGCGGGACAGCGCCGGATTTACACCGAACTTTCCCCCTTTCCTCCAACGGCTGCTCCTCGTTGGAACCGATAATCTTACTTATGCCAGGATATCATACCAAATCCATCTGAATCGAGCGTCCGGTTATCTTGCCCCATTATCTACCCCTATTTACATCACATCACTTGGGGGCAATGCTAATCACTTTACAACTTTAGCAGTTTCATCAGTAGTCTTACCGTCCCTCAACGTACACATAATTGATCTTAGGACTTACGCATTGACAGAAAAGTCAAAATATGCGTAGGTGGTTAGAAGATGTTTAACCCCGCTCTATTCGACATAGCGCTTGCCCTTAACTTCAAAGACCATCAAGGAAGTAAAAATAGGAAGAACTAATTAATAAAATATTAAGTATTAGCAGCTAATCCCAGCTTTTGCTCAAGATGAAATAAGATAAAATCACGAGCTATTTTCAGCGAGAGTTCTCTTTGTGGTTGATACCAATTTTCAATTAATTCAGAAGCTCTCATCAACTCTAATTGAGTAAAGGCTCTCAAAGAACACCAAAAATGGGTAACAATCGCTTCAGTTGTTCTCACCACAAACTGTTTGATGCCACAAAGCTGTTTAATTGCTCGGTGGTAACATTCAATACCCCAATGGATGGTTCTGATCTTTTATGCTCCAGAGTTAGTTAGTCGTAGAGTAATTTTACCGCTGGAGAGGTGATCAAGGTAGTGGTACTCACTGTGAGAGTAGGCGGTGATTGGCTTGTAGCAATTCTTGAGAGAACAATCCGCGACTGAGGGAGAAAGAATACACACTTAAATCAACTTGTCAATGCGTAAGTCCTAGATCTCTTGGAGTTCCTCAATTAGGGGAGAGAAACTCTCTCCCCTTGCCTCTCCTAACTGAGTAACTCTGTTCACCCTTATTTGGTTTTGGTACTTTTTTTAGCAGTTGTCTTCTTAGTAGTTGAGGAAGTTTTACTCTTACTCGAAGTAGTTGACTTTCTAGACTTCGAGCTAGATTTCTTCGTAGCTTCTTTAGCAGCTAAAAGCTCCAGCGCTATTTCTAAAGTAATATCCTCCACCTGCTTGCCCTCAGGAAGAGAGGCATTAGTTTTGCCGTGTTTGACATAGGGACCATAGGGACCGTCATAGATATTTACTGGCTCCTCATTATCAGGATGAGAACCCAATTCCTTTAAGGGAGTCTTGGTTTGGCTACGACTACTGCCCCGCGTTTTCTTTGGTTGTGCCAATAGTTCCAAAGCGCGTTCGAGAGTAATTGTCAAAACGTCGTCACCAGCTTTGAGGGAACGGTAATCTTTCCCTTCCTTACCTTGGTTGTGAACTATATAGGGACCAAATCTGCCCAATCCTGCTTGGATCTTACAGCCTGTGGCTGGATGGAGACCTAGCTCACGGGGCAGAGACAACAAGCCAACTGCTATCTCCAAAGTTATATTCTCTACATTGAGACCCTTAGTTAGAGAAGCTCGTTTGGGTTTTTTATTATCCTCTGAGGCCTCACCTAACTGCACATAAGGACCATAACTACCCACCATGATATAAATCGGCTCACCTGTTTCTGGATGAAGTCCTAGTTTCTCAGGTCCTTCAGTTTTTTGCCGCAGTAAAGTTTCTACTTGCTCTGGATCTAATTCAGCTGGTGTTAGGTCTTTGGGAATTGAGGCAGAGACACGCCCGTCGCCATTTTCAGTTTCAATGTAGGGACCATAGCGACCAATACGAACCTTAGCATCCAGGTTATCTAGTTCAACAGTACGGGCTTGATTGGGGTCAATTAAACCCTCTTGTTCTTTAACCTGAGTCTCTAGTCCCTGTTCTCCTAGATAAAATTTCTGTAAATAAGGAAGCGACTTAGCTTCACCAGTAGAAATTTCATCAAGGGTTTGCTCCATCTTCGAGGTGAAGCTATTATCAACTAGATTGGGAAAATATTGCTCCAAAAGACCTGTAACTGCAAAAGCAGTGAAAGTGGGAACCAAAGCATTGCCGTTAGGCTGAACATAGCCTCGATCAATAATTGTGCCAATGATGCTGGCGTAGGTACTAGGACGCCCAATGCCCTCACTTTCAAGGGTTTTGACCAAAGAGGCTTCCGTATAGCGTGCTGGGGGTTGAGTTTCGTGCCCCACTGCTTCGAGTTCTTTGCAGTTGGGGTGATCCCCTACCTTCAGGGGGGGTAAAATTACTTCTTGGTCTTCTAGAGCTGCATCTGGGTCATCAGAACCTTCGACATAGGCACGCAAGAAACCAGGAAAGTCAATGCGTTTACCAGTAGAGCGAAAACCAGCCTCTTCCACTTGCAGCCCAACAGCGATCATGGTTTGCTGTGAGTCTGCCATTTGTGAGGCAACAGTACGCTTCCAAATCAAGTCATAGAGAGCCAATTCTTGAGCTGCCAAACCAGTCTGCTTAGGCGTGCGGAAAGTGCTGCCGGCGGGGCGAATTGCTTCGTGGGCCTCTTGAGCACCCTTGCTTTTAGTATTGTACTGGCGGGGTTTGGGACTTAGGTATTGGGTCCCGTATTTTTCCTCAACGCAGCTGCGCGCCGCCGCAATTGCTTGTTCTGACAAATGCACTGAGTCTGTCCGCATGTAGGTAATAAAACCTTGCTCATAAAGGTTTTGAGCTATCCGCATCGTCTCCCGAGCACCCAAGCGCAGTTTTCGGTTCGCTTCCTGTTGTAGAGTCGAGGTTGTAAAGGGTGCAGAAGGCTTACGAGTAACTGGTCGTTCCTCGAGCTCAGTAACTGTCCAAGTTTTGTCTAGAAGCCTTTCTCTAAGTTCTCTAGCTTCAGTTTCATTGAGTAACCTGACATTACGACCTTCAATAATTTGACCAGTGTTAGGGTCGAAATCGCTGCCTGTAGCGACTTTAGTACCTGCCAAAGTAACTAGTTTGGCGTCAAAAGGGCTTTTCTCTTGCTCTAAGAGGGCTTTGAGGTCCCAGTAGCTACCCTGGCGGAAAGCTCGTCGCTGACGTTCTTTGTTAACCAACAATCTGACAGCAACCGACTGTACTCGCCCAGCTGATAAGCCAAAGGCAATTTTTTTCCACAGCAAGGGGGAAAGCGTATAACCCACGAGTCGGTCTAAAATTCGCCGCGTTTCCTGTGCCTGTACCAGTGGCTCGTGAATACTACGGCAGTTTCGCAGCGCTTTTTGAATAGCTTCTTTCGTAATCTCATGAAACACCATCCGCTTGGTGGGAACTTTCGGCTTGAGCAGTTGCAATAAATGCCAACTAATGCTTTCCCCTTCGCGGTCTTCGTCTGTGGCGAGAACTAGCTCATCAGCTTCTTTAAGAGCTTCTTTGAGCTGCTGAACCACTTTCTTTTTCGCTTTGGGAACTACGTACAAGGGTTCAAAGTTCGACTCCACATTCACCCCTAGCTGCGCCCATTTTTCATCTTTTAGGGATGCTGGAATTTCAGTGGCGGACTGAGGTAGATCGCGAACATGTCCCATCGAAGCCTCTACACGGTAGTGAGAGGGCAAGTAGTTCCGAATGGTACGTGCTTTGGTGGGAGATTCGACGATGACGAGGGTTGTCATAGGAGTTTCAGAAGTAGCAGCTAAGCTGGATAGTTTAATCCAAGTAACTTTTGCAAGATTTCAAGTAAGTTCGGTAGTGTCAATGGGCAATTTACCAAACACCTAATATTAGGGGGTAGACTTCACCTGGCGAGTTCCTTAGTGAGGGAAGGCAGGATCTACCTTTGTTGATACTAAGCTAACTTTACCTCCCCCACATTGTGCAAAGATTGGCAGTGAGAAGAACCAAGTTAAGGTTTCTGGAAGTAAATCCAAGTAAGGGTTTTAGAGTTTTCGCCTCACCTATGTTACCCAATCAATGAAGTCTCCTAGTTTCCCTTATATCTGATTTGCTCAAGTGAGTCTAACTTTTCCCGATTTTGCCAGAGTCATGGCGAAATCGGGTCTTGAGTGAAAATTTTAACTGGAAATTAATTAGGTGCAATTGGCTACACAAGGAGTTGCCATCACCGATATGATAAAAAAGTTAATCTCGGAGTTAACCCCAAAAAATGGGTTTCAAGCTCTGCCCTAGAAGGGTGGCTCTGTTCTGGGCGAGTATATAATTCTTAAAGTCGCGGGCGGGCAGCCTGAGACTTTAAACGGACGGTTCCGAAGCGTAAGACTATCGTAAAAGTTAGCAGCATCCAAGGAAGCGTCAACTTACCCTCTAATTCAAACCAATGTCGCTGTTTGATATAGATGGGAATCCCCGCGCCTTTTAGTACGGGGAGGATCTCAAATAACCATAGACCATAAACGTAAAAACTATGGATTTTGCCAGTCTTGCTGCCCAGCTGAATGCTGGGGTGATTTTGCCGGAGGGGATTGTTGTTATTACCCTCTTGCTGGTTTTAGTGATTGACCTAATTGCTGGCAGGAGTGCTGCCAAAGTAGTTCCTTATGTCGCAATTGGGGGTTTATTAATTTCTATATTTGCCCTGTACTACCAATGGGATGTTGCTAATCCTATTGCCTTTCTTGGAGGATTCAATGGTGATACCCTGAGTGTGGCTTTCCGGGGCATCATTGCTCTGTCGGCTGCTGTAACGATTATGATGTCGATCTCTTACGTGCAGCAGTCTGGTACATCATTGACAGAATTTATTGGAATTTTGTTGAGTGCTACCTTGGGAGGAATGTTTCTTTCTGGGGCCCAGGAGTTGGTGACAATTTTTGTCTCCCTGGAAACCTTAAGTATTTCTTCCTATATGATCACGGGCTATATGAAGCGTGATCCCCGTTCCAATGAGGCAGCTTTGAAATATTTGCTGATTGGAGCGGCAAGTTCTGCAGTCTTCCTGTATGGCGTTTCTTTGCTGTACGGTTTGTCTGGAGGAGAGACGAACTTAATCGCGATTGCACAGGGCATTGCTGATTTAGAATCTGGTCAATCTCTAGGAATTTTGATTGCTCTAGTATTTGCGATCGCTGGCGTTGCTTTTAAAATCTCGGCAGTTCCCTTCCACCAATGGACCCCTGATGTCTACGAGGGTTCTCCTACTCCCGTGGTGGCTTTTCTCTCGGTTGGTTCCAAAGCAGCTGGTTTTGCCCTAGCTATTCGCTTACTAAGTACTGTTTTCTCTGTAGTCAGCCAAGAATGGCACTTAATCTTTACTGCTCTAGCGGTGTTGAGCATGGTCTTAGGGAATGTAGTTGCCCTCACCCAAACCAGCATGAAGCGTTTGCTAGCCTATTCTTCCATTGCTCAGGCTGGATTCGTGATGATTGGTCTAATTGCCGGTACTAATGCCGGTTACTCCAGCATGATTTTTTACTTGCTGGTTTATTTATTCATGAACTTGGGTGGCTTTATCTGCGTGATTCTTTTCACCTTACGCACTGGCACTGACCAGATTAGTGAGTACGCAGGATTATATCACAAAGACCCACTAGTGACTTTAGGCTTAAGTCTTTGTTTACTATCCTTGGGAGGGATTCCACCTCTGGCAGGGTTTTTCGGTAAAATTTACCTGTTTTGGGCAGGTTGGCAAGCTGGATTGTATGGTTTAGTACTGCTAGGTCTAATTACCAGTGTGGTCTCGATTTACTACTACATCCGCGTGGTCAAGATGATGGTGGTTAAAGAACCCCAGGAAATGTCTGACTCCGTGAAAAATTATCCAGAAATTAGCTGGAGTCTTCCTGGTATGCGTCCCCTGCAAGTGGGTTTAGTGCTGTCAGTATTTGCTACTTCTGTGGTAGGAATTCTGTCTAACCCGCTATTTACACTGGCGAATGATTCTGTTGCCAAAACTCAGATCTTGGAATCGCAATTGGTAGAGATGCAAACAGTTAGCTCTGTTGTGGGAGAGCAGCATTTATCTTTGTATCGAGAGGATTAATTTACCTCGCAAAAGCAAACCCTGCCCTACTCCAAGGGTGGGGTTTTGCTGTTCATTGTTCATTGTTCATCGCTATTAATGATCAACGAAGAGGATCAACTGTGTAACCTATAGCAGTGGGCGCTGGTATGTTTACAAATTCAGGTAAAGAACAATTGCTAAAACCTTTGTTTGATAAGCTTTTCCATTCCCTGTTAAGAGTTCCCAGCGCGCAGTGCTATAGTGTAATTTAATTGTAGTTAATTGGTATTAAAATCAAGATTAAATAGCTAGAAATAGGATAGATAAGGGATAAATAGTGATGGAATCCAAAGGAAAATCTGCCTCTGAGACCGGTCCTTTACCACCTAAGATTCCAGGAACAGCTGAGGGCATATCAAGAGTAATTTGCCTGCTAGGTAATCGTACTAAAGCTGAACTGAAGCGCAAGGCTCAGCAGGAGTTGATTGATCTGATTGGAACTTATCCAAACAGCCAGCAAGCAGCTGAATGGAAAAAATCTCTGCGGCAACTGGCTAAATCTGAGTGATATACTCGCTATGAGCTACTAATAGATAGCGAAAAACCTGCCAAAACCTGAACATAGCTTAACAAATCTGAACCTTTGATTTAGGATATTCCAAAAGGTCAAAGCGGCAGGTTTAAGTACCTTTGTTCAGTTTTGTGTAAGTTTTTTGTAGCACTAATAGTACTATGAGGCTAGGGCATCACTAATCATTCCCTGACGATATAAAGAACTTTGCTTTTCAATGATTTTCAACCCATAGCAGCGATCGCTACCACTGCCGTTGCTGCCCAAAAACTACAATCGTTGTGTCAAACTGCTGGTGCAACACTTTGGGTGCCAGAGTCCCTTAATAACCTCAAATTCAAACAGGTTAAGTTCTATAAGGGTTCCCTGAAAGACCATATTTCATCACTGTGGCTCCAAAATCGAGCTTTGGTTTTCTGTCTGGCAACTGGGGCAGTAGTGCGGTTAATTGCTCCTCTGTTAGAGGATAAATCCTTTGATCCAGCAGTAGTGGTTGTAGAGCAGGGGGGGCGTTTTGTAATTAGTTTGTGTAGCTCTCATCAAGGAGGTGCTAACCAGCTAGCACAGTTAGTTGCTCACCAATTGGGGGCAGTACCGATTTTAACAGGAGCTGCTGCTGATTTAGGGATACCAGGTATTGATGTCTTAGGTGTTCCCTTTGGTTGGTGTCGTGGCGAGGGCGATTGGACAGGGGTGAGTGCTGCAGCAGCACGTGGTGAGTCCATAGAGGTGATTCAAGAAGCTGGTTCGATTTTGTGGCAAAGCCATCTTCGGGAAGGGCATCCTTTTGATTTTAGTGCATCTGGAGACCCTAAAGCCAGAATTTGGATTAGTTCTCAACTCAAATCCCACCAAACCCCTCTGGAGGGAGAAAAGGGGAAAGGGGAAGGGGTAAAGGATTTTCAAGATAATATTCAAAATCCATTGCTCATCCCAGAGGTGCAGTGGCATCCAAGGGTATTATGGGTAGGCATTGGATGTGAGCGTGGAACCTCGAAAGAACTCTTAGCAACAGCGATTGAGCAGACTTGTCAGCAATATCAACTAGCAACCGCAGCCATTGCAGCAATTGCTACCATTGAGCTGAAAGCTGATGAAGTTGGTTTGGTGGAATTGTGTAGAGAGCGCAATTGGCCTTTGCAAACTTTTCCAGCTGAAGTTCTGTCTTCTGTAAGTGTACCTAATCCTTCTCAAATTGTTGCTAAAGAAGTCGGAACCCCCAGTGTTGCTGAAGCTGCGGCTCTAGTAGCAGCCTCATCTGAGACTCTTTTGGTATCTAAACAAATTTTCCGCTCGCCAATCCCAAATTCAACTACTTCTGAGCAAGGGGGAAATGACAAAATCCTCAATTACCAAGGGGCAGTAACGGTAGCGATCGCCCAGTCTGAATTAGAATATACTGGGCGCAGTGGGCAATTGTTTCTAGTTGGTACTGGCCCTGGGCGACTTGACCAAATGACTCCAGCAGCCCAAACTGCTGTTACTAAGGCTGATGCTGTAATTGGTTATTCCCTCTATATAGATCTAATCACAGGTTTGGGACGTCCAGGGCAAATTATCGAGGCGTTACCAATTACTAAGGAACGTCAGAGGGCACAAAGGGCAATTGAACTAGCTGAGTGGGGGTTATCTGTGGCAGTTATCTCCTCCGGTGATTGCGGTATTTATGGCATGGCAGGGTTAGTACTTGAAGAACTTCGCCACCTTGGTTGGGATGGTAAAAAGCCAGAAGTGCAGTTGTTTCCTGGTATCAGCGCTCTGCAAGCTGCTGCTTCTCGCGTTGGTGCTCCCCTAATGCACGATTTCTGCGCCATTAGTTTAAGTGATCTATTGACGCCCTGGCAAGTGATAGAAAAACGTCTAGAAGCAGCAGCGCAGGCAGATTTTGTCACAGCTTTATATAATCCGCAATCGCGTAAACGTACCCAACAAATTGCGATCGCTCAAAATATATTTCTTAAATACCGTAATCCTGATACCCCTGTGGCAATTGTGCGCTCTGCCTATCGAGAGGAGGAACAAGTCACTCTCACGACTCTTGACAAATTTCTAAATCTACCCATTGATATGCTCTCAACTGTACTAATTGGCAATCAGAGTACTGATATCTATTCTGATTGGATGATTACCCCACGGGGATACTTGGGCTGAGTATTAATCTCGATTACTTAAAGGTTTTCTATGTAATAAGTAATAAGTAATAAGTAATAAGTAATAAGTAATAAGTATAGCAGTCGCCACAGCTGTTAGGACACTTTCTTGTTCCCTGTTCCCTGTTCCCTGTTCCCTTTGAATCAAAATACGATGTCCTAACCGACATGTCGGTTGCTATAATAAGTAAGGAAGTTTCTTATGTTCATTTATTACTTAATGTCAGACTATTTATAGCATTATTTTTTCTATTCGAGAGGAAATCTCATTGCTTCCGATGTAGCAATGTCTGTTTCCGCGTTGAGATCAGACTTGCTAGATTCTAAGCTAGGCTTACTCTTACTGATAGATTCTCCTGGTTCAGCTTGAGGAGAAACTGACGAATAAGAAGAATTATTAAGCTCAACAGAATTATTTTGTGTCCTAGGATTTGACAGCCAACTTAGTCCCCCGATAGCTCCTGCAATTAAGGCAGTATAGCCTAAATATAAATGAACCGACCCCAGTTGCAATTTTAATGCTAAGGTTTTTTGAAGCCAAGAGGTAACTACAGGTGTCTCTTGAGCATTTTCTGGTAAGGAAGCGGCTAATTCAGCACCATTGATACCCAAAGCTTTACCCAGCTTGCAGATAAAACCACGAAGATAAACATCCTCTGGCAACTGTTCTATATTACCAGCTTCTAAAGCCCGAATCTGATGAACAGGCACTAGGGTTTGACAATGAAGTTCTTGTACAGAAAGCGAGCGATTGTCGCGGATTTGGCGAAGTTGTTGACCAATTTGAAGTAGAATCATCTCCCTTTCTGAGGTTACTCTTGAATCTGCCTGTTGGTAAGCAAGTTTTCTCTTAGTTTTAACTTCACTTATTGTTCTACTACCGGAACTAGGCAAATAATTAATCTCAACTGAATTACTAACTTTTGCACTACCATTAGTACGGGGGTTTGATTCTATTGTTGCTGTGTGATTTTCTGCTATTCCAGGAACATCTAAATTCTCCTGATCACTATTATCAAGTTCCTCAGAAATTATGGGAATGAAACTATATCTTGTACTTAACTCCTGTAAGGTTAACCGTGCTGCTTCTCTTCCTACCGCTTTAACTAGGAGTTGACCTGTTTCAAATGCCTCTTCCAAAAGATTTTCTAAACCAGCCATTGTACGGCGATAAACTTCACTACTCTGAAGTTCAGCTTCTATCGTGTTAAGGAGAGAATGCAATCCTTCTGGAGATATTGCTATGTTTGGGGAATCAATAAAAGCATTACCAAATTCAGGCTGGAATATCATATGTCTTTCTCTTATTAGCTTAATTTAATTGATATGCTCCCCTGTCTATGCACTTCAATCAATTTACTAAAATACATTATACCTCTTGCAAACTTCTCTTGTGAAGAGGTTAGGAAAAGATTAAATTGAAACAAATCAAAACCATCTCCTACCTCAAGCAAGAGATGGCTTTATTTGCACACAATTTAGATGATAAATGGAGCCTACGGGAATCGAACCCGTGTCCGCCTTGGGTATTAACTTATCGCTCATTCACAGGCTTAGCCCCTCTAATCCTCAGGGCGGGAACCATCCATTATCCCGGATGACAGGATGCTTTGGTGGTGTTCTTATCTAATAAGCCTACCAAAGACAGCTTACTAGAGCATCCGTTGGGGTTTGGTCTATAGTCCTTAACGGAGTCAAACTATAGACGCTCGAACCTGTAAGAGGTGTTTAGGCAACAGCAGCTGCCTTACGAGCAAAAGGAACGATGTTGTTCGCAGTTACGTTTTTTTGAGTCCGGTATTTACGAGAGAAGACTCACTCTCGACCTGAATCACGGGTTAGCTTTCGCCAACACGTCGAAACCATTAAGGCCCCCCGTTTATTAGACCCATATACCCATTATAATGAAACGTTTGGCTGTTGGTAGAGATTTGACGGGGAAAGCTAATTATTCTCATCCCAACCTAATTGGATTCCAGCTGTTTCTTTGGTCTTATCCCTTCTGGTGGGGGTTGGAATCCTTGTGGTTTAACTGGCTCAACGACTGGATTTGTCGGTGCAGGTGACTCAGATGAATTTTTAGAAGTTGGTACTTGTGCTGGTGGCTGAGATTGCTCAGGGGAAGATTCTGGTGCCGGAGAGCTAGATTCATTTGTCGGTGCTGGGGTAGTCTCTTTAGGCTTTGGTGAAGCAGGGGTAGTTTCTTGCGCTGGCGATGAAGGCGATTGATTGGTTGGCTTCGGCAATGGTAAAGGCTTGATTGGCGGTGCAGCTTGTCTGGGAGTAGAGGGATTACTTTTCTCAACTGGTTGGGGAGCATCCTCTGGCACCTCTTGAGTAGGCTCATCTTCAGGCAGGGGCAAAGGAGGTATTGTAGGTTCAGTGGTGGGTGGCACTTCTGGTTGCTTAGAGTCAAACAAAATAGTACCCAAGGCAAATACCATACCACTGACTAGGGCTGCTGCTCCGAAAAGTAAACTAGGAACAACCCACCAAGGACGCATGGAGTTAATAGCAACTGGCTTGGACTTGCTTTGAGTTTGAGGCTGTTGCTGAGGTTTGAGGGGAATAGTTGCTTTAGTTGGGGACTGGTTGGATTGAGTATGATTACTATTAGTTTGCTCAAACTGAGGTTCAGGTAACAGCGAGAGCCACTCATCAACAGTTTCAGGTCGATAATGAGCTTCAACTGCCATACCTCTCATCACGGCTTGGCTAAGCGCTGCACTTAGCTGAGGTTGTAATTGCCGGGGAGCTTGTAGCGGTTGGCGATTGCGAAGTGCTGAAGGTACGGGTATTTCGGCAGTCAACAGTGCATAGAGTGTTGCCGCTAGACCGTAAACATCCGTAGCTGGCGTGCGTTTTTCCTTGGGCAAATACTGTTCGATGGGGGCGTACCCTTCAGAAACCATGCCCGTGTGAGTCTGAGTTGAGTTTGGTGTAAACTCTCGGGCAATGCCAAAGTCAATCAATACCACTTCATTGGTGCCTTGACGTCGGATGATATTGGCTGGTTTGATATCTCGATGCAGTAAGCCCTTTTGATGGACGACTTTTAAGGCTTCTCCAATTTGTTGAATGTAATTAATAGCGTTCTTTTCGCTCAAAGGTCGTTCTGGAAACACCAATTCTTGCAAATTATGACCAGGGATATAGTCCATAACCATGAAGGGCAATCCAGCTTCGACAAAGAAGTCACTAACCCGGACAATATTGGGGTGGATACACAAAGCTAGACGCCGTGCTTCATCCTGAAACTGACGCCTGAACCGTTCAAATTCTGGGTGTTGGTGCAGTGATTCATTGAGAGTTTTTATTACTACAACTTGACCCAAGTAGTGATGGGTGGCTTTATAGGTAACGCCAAAACCGCCTCTACCCAGTTCTTGCTCTAAAGTATATTTCCCGCCCTGTAAGGTTTTGCCAACTATAGAGGTCATACAGCAAGATGTTTTTGAGTTTTTGCTTCTGATCTGGAGTTTAAACTAACGATAAACTAACAGAACTGTTGCCTAAAACAACTGCCCAAAGAGAGAATAATCCGGAAGCTTTGTATAGACTGAGTTTGATATGTCATAAAGGAGTTTAAGGGTAGGAGTGCTTCTGCAACTTCTAAGTTCTGAACTTTTGTTAAATTAGATAGTCTCAAAAACTGTGTTTCCTATTAGCGATGACAATCCAACGCGCATTCGACCATATGTAACCTATGCACTGATTGCGGTCAACATCGTGGTGTTTTTACATGAAATGAGTTTAGCATCACAACAGTTGCAAGCTTTCTTTCATCTTTATGCCGTGGTTCCCAAGGAGTTGACCGCTAGCTTAAATGGTATCCCTGTGAATCAGCCAGTACCAGAACCACTGACTTTGGTAACTTCCCAGTTCTTACATGGTGGTATCATGCATATTGCTGGCAATATGTTGTTTTTATGGATTTTTGGCAATAATGTTGAAGATAAACTCGGTCACGTAAAGTACATAATTTTTTACATTACCTGTGGCATCTTAGCGGCTTTAGCTCAGTGGATTTTCTCAGTGGAATCAGATATTCCTTCCCTAGGTGCTAGCGGCGCGATTGCAGGTGTAATGGGGGCTTATATTCTTAGGTTTCCCAAGGCAAGGATCCGGACTGTAATTTTCTTAGGCTTTTTTGCTACTACCTTGGAAGTACCAGCTGTCTTCTTTCTAGGTTTTTGGTTTGTGCAGCAAGCCTTCAATAGCCTTGCCAGTCTAGCTGTACAGACTGACGTCGGTATGGAGAGTGGTGGCATCGCCTACTGGGCTCATGCTGGGGGATTTGTTTTCGGGGCAATCCTTGGTCCGCTGCTGGGACTCTTTAATTCTGATTGATAGGTTTGGGAATAACTAAAAGGGCGGTTGGTGTCTCAACCGCTTTGATATTTAATCAAAACTAAAAAATTGCCTGAGTACAGTCATCCCACGCTGCAAAGACGTGGGCTTTGCTTAGGATTGTGTAACTTGATAATGCATCCTTTTTATTATCTACAATGCTCTTACTTTAAAGACGTTTGAGCAAACTTAAGCCGTGGGTATCAGTGCCACAAGTATTAAGCAGATTGTAAGTGGCACCGAGCTGTTTGACTTGTTGAGTTTGCTTATGACTAGGTTGCCAGGGTTTAGGATTGGCATAGGCGTAGTAGGTTTCAACACCATCAATACCTAACTCAGCTACTACGGGGATCAACTCCTTAGCTGAGCGCCGATAGCGGGCTGGGTGAGCTAAAACTGCCAAGCCACCTGCTTGTTGAATAGCCATAATTACAGTTCCCGCCTGAGCCTCGCTATTTTGAGGTGCGTTGCCTTGTAGATAAGGATATAAAGCTGGGTGTTGTGGATCGAAGGCATAGCCGAGGATATGGACTTCAGAATCCAAGAGGGCAGCTGTGATTTCCATACCAGTCCAGAGTTGTGGAACTTGGGTAGTAGATGGTATTTGTTGCTGCCAATCCTCCAACCAGCTTTGAGCTACCTGATAGCCATTAATGGTATGGTGATCTGTAATTGCAAACCCTTTGAGACCAATAGCAACTGCTTGCTCTATTAATTCTTCTGGCTGAAGTTGACCATCAGAGCAGGTAGTGTGCATGTGGAAGTTGTAGAAATAAGGGCAGCTATCTGGCTCTAGATTCTTCCAAACCTCTGTCAGAGCCTGTTTATTGGTTGCTGCGACCTTAGGTATAGCCAAAGTTTGAGTAGTATTGAGTGCCATAAGTTTATGTTGTCAGTTGCTTGCAGGTGAGTAAACAGATGCCACCTTGGAATAGGAGGTTTTATACCAAAATTGGAAGGTATGTAGTCGAGGTTTGTAATTGTTAACATCACCTTAGCAAAACTAGATGGCAATCAACCTCTTGCTAGTATTAGGTTGCTAGTAGTCATTTCCTGGTATTGAGTTGCGAGTCTTCCAAGCCAATGACAATAGCTGAGTCCACTGCTTTTTTACCTTGTTGGGGGTAATTTTTAGGACTTTGGCAATCTCAGTCTCACTCTTGTGAGCCTGTTTAAGGGATAACAGTTTTTGCGTGGGTTTATCAAGCTGCGCCACAAATATTTCCCACTGCTGGGATGACATGCCCAGTTTTTGGTCAATGTCTGCTCCCAGCCATTGGTGTACTAGCTTCCAGTGACTTGAGCGAGAAAATTTTTCTACATGGTACTTAAAGCGTTGTTGCAGATAGTCCCGCTGGCGTGGTGTCAAACCAAGGATTTCGTCAATCTCTGGTGCGGCTAAATCTTGCAGCTTTAAGACCAAATAATTGGCGCAGTCAGAGTGACCCTGTTCCTCAAGGTATTTTACCAGCTCTGTAACTACACGATCCCGCAACACGGCATCGCTGGGATCATCGGTTTGAGCAATTAGGCGAGAGCGTACCTGTTGCATTACTGGTGAGCGTCTTTGTTCCTGCGCCTCTTCGCTTTTGGCAAACTCAACCGCCTGTTCAATATCGAGGGAGGTTTCGCTTGGTAGGCGTCTGGCAAAGCTTTGGGCTCTGAGTACAATCAGCTGTTGGCTATTGCCATTGGGCAGGCTAATGCGCCGCTTAGCATATTGCTCAGTAAATGCCATATACTCTGCTAATTCGATCTGCGTGCGGGGGCTATATCCGCCCTCAAGCTGATTTTCTCGCCGAAAGGCTTTGAGAGACTCAGCGTAAAAGTCTTGCAAAAAGTCCTCAATTAAGTTACAACGAGCAGAAAACTGTAAGTGGGATTGAGGCAGTGCTACATGGCGATAAACCATGACACTGAGATTGCTGTGCAACTCAACACGACCTTGCCTAGAACCCAGTTGATAGTAATCCAGACACTTTTGCAGTCGATGGCGCGCCAAGCTTAATTGCCAGGAGCCGATTTGACCACTGCTTTGGATGCGATAGCTCTTACAACAAATTCGCATCACTTCCAAGGCTATTCGCTGAGCTACTGAAAAGGCGCTTTTTGAAGTCGAGTTCAGTTGCGCTTGCAGTTGTGATTGCAACAGTTGAGTCAGCGCTTCAACATTAGTTTCTGTAGTAATTTCCGGAGCATGAAACTTAATCTGGGAAGTTTGATGAATAGACTCGGGAGTTTTAACTGGCATGGTATTGCCCCTAAAGACGACAGTTATAAGTTGTGACGATACCAACAGAAGGTTTGATGGTTTTTTGTGGTAGGTGCTATTTACTGGGTTTAGTTTCTGTTGCTGTCTGTTACTTAAATTTAGACAGCTACTTCCAACCCCAGTTGGTAGTGGGTTGATGTTAGGGAATTGCCTACTATCCAACGATATTTACCGACAGTTGTTGACAGGCAGGATATATCTTAGTAAACCCTTGCTGTACAAGCAGTTTCAGGATTTACACTGCCCCTGTCTGTTCGAGCAATCTAGCAGCGTTTTAGTAGGCCAATCTTGGCAGTGGCTAACAATTGCCAATCCACCCTAGTTGAGGTAGCAACCGCTGCCACCTGTTAACAGTGATACTGAGATCAAGGTCAAAGTAAATCGCCAACCCTACATTTCCAGCAAATCTGGCTGTTTTGAAGAGTGTTGCCAGCAGTTTTGCTAGCTGTGTATTGGCTTTTAAAAGATGGGGATGACACTTATACATTGAGGATGCTATGATTGTTTTTTCTTCAGTTGTTGGATGAGTAGCTCTAAGTTACTGGTAAGTGCCCCTAACCCAACTCTAGGTCAGCAAATGGCGATCGCCAACCCTTGTCCTGAGCTTACTACCGCCCTTGGATTGCAGGCTGAATCCAAGCCTCGGCTGTCTCCCATTGAAGACCTTGACGTACAATTACAGGTTCATCACCAGTCATGTCGATGATGGTTGAAACCTTAGGACCAGGTTCTAAGCTGTTGTCAACAATTATGTCCACCAGAGTATCAAGAGAGTCAAATAGTTTTGCCTTCTCTAGCCCAACTGTTGGGGTTTTACCATCCTCATCTGGTAGATGGGCGGAGGTAGAAATAATTGGATTGCCCAAAGCTTCTAGCAGCTCTTGACACACCTGATGATCCGGAACACGGATACCACTAGTTCTGCGCTTAGGACTCATCACTAGCCTTGGTACTAACTTTGTTGCTGGTAGCAAGAAAGTGTAGGGTCCCGGAATTAGGTGCTTCATAATTCGGTAAGCTTGGTTGCCTACTCTAGCATATTGGGCAATGTTTGACAGAGAAGAACAGAGAAAGGTCAGAGGCTTATCATTAGATAGTTGCTTCAAACGTCTAACTCTTTGTACTGCTGACTTGACATTGAGATCACACCCAATTGCATAAACAGTGTCTGTAGGATATAGCATCACAGCACCATCTTGCAGGGCGTCCCTTATTTTCTCTATTCGACGCCTTTGCGGTGTTTCCGGATGGACAGTATAAATAATAGCCATTAGATTTTTCTCTCGCTGGGAACAATCAACTTATCAAAATTACCAGATTCCGCTTACCAAGCCTGATGTAGTTGTAACCGCAGCTCTCTCTAATCCTAGCAATCTACTACTAAAGTATGATTTTTAATCAATGTTCTGGTAATCCAACCAATAAATTCTGATCAACTTAAAGCCTGAGAGTCAAGGGTACTCCTGGAGCAGAAATAGCGACACTTAATCGACTACCCCTACCTGCTCCGCTGAAGGAAGAGTTTTTCCCTAGCAACAGTTTGGTATTTTTGCCATTTCTTCGCCACCCATTTGCGCCAATGCTCTAAACTTATTACTTATTACTTATTACTTATTACTTATTATTTATTACTGGGAGGAAGCATTTGCCACCGCATGATCAAACTCGCCTATTTGGATTGTCAAACAGGAATTGCTGGTGATATGTGTCTGGGAGCACTGGTAGCAGCAGGTGTGCCTCTGGAGTATTTAACCGATAAGCTCAAGGGGCTTGGTATTGAGCAAGAATATCGGCTGTGGGCAGAAAGTGTTCACCGCAATGGTCAGTTGGCAACAAAAGTCCATGTAGATTTGTTTGGTTCTGACTCCTATAAGCACAAGCATTCCTCGACTCTCAAGGCTGATAGCAAACATCAGGAAGTTCACCACCATGATGCTGAATATGCTCCCGCCAGACATCTGCCAGAAATTGAGCGTCTAATTATGGCAGCAGATTTACCAGAGCGAGTATGTCAATGGAGTCTGGCTGTTTTCCGTAGACTAGCAGAAGCGGAAGGGGCGGTACATGGCATTGCACCAGAACAAGTTCATTTCCATGAAGTAGGCGCTACTGATGCCATTGTAGATATTGTCGGCACCTGTTTGGGGCTAGATTGGCTAGAAATTGATCAACTATACTGTTCAGCTTTACCAACTGGCGGTGGTACTGTGTGGACACAACATGGTTGGCTGCCTGTACCTGTACCAGCTACGCTGAAATTGTGGGAAACTCGTCAGGTGCCTATTTACAGTAATGGTATTGAGCGGGAATTAGTTACGCCAACTGGGGCTGCCTTGGCTGTCACCCTTGCTACTAGTTTTGGTACTCCACCAGCAATGACTATCCAGAAAGTTGGTAATGGTGCAGGTTCACGTCAGTTACGGTTGCCTAATATACTACGACTCTGGATTGGTGAGTCATTAGCAGCAAGAGGGGAAAATTGGAATAGGGATAGTACTTCTCAAGTTAATTTTGGGAGTAAGCAACAACTAAAGCAGTCTCTGAGTGAATCTCATTCACACTCTCATTCCTCAGATTCTTGTTTAGAAGATATTTGTGTGCTAGAAACTCAAATTGATGATTTAAATCCTCAAGCCATTGGTTATCTTTTTGAGGTGCTTTTCGGTGTCGGTGCTGTGGATGTTTTTACCCAGTCAATTGGGATGAAAAAATCTCGTCCTGGGATTTTACTTACTGTTATTTGTCTGCCGGATAACTTAACAGCTTGTCAGGAAGTTTTATTCCGAGAAACTACTACTTTGGGAATTCGTCGTCGTATCCAGCAAAGAGTGATTTTACAACGGGAAATTCAGGAAGTGGAGACTGGTTACGGTTGTGTGCGCGTTAAGGTGGCGACTGGTGATGATGCTGGTAAAAAGAAGATTATGAATGTGCAACCAGAATACGAAGATTGTGCTTCGATAGCGCGGCAACACCATCTGCCTTGGCGGGAGGTGCATCAATTAGCACTTGATGCTTGGTATCGTCAGGTTCGGTAATATTTAATATTCGCAGTTGGGTTCATCGCTATTGTTATCTTCAATTGGCTTAAAAACAAATCTGGCATCACTCGAATCAGCCACATTTCTATCAACCTGAACCAGGTGTGATTCCCGATTAGATTCGCCATTTTGGTCAAACCACAATGTCTCCCCAGATTTTTGATGGCATGCAAGCTTTAAAGACTTCAGATTTTCAAGTACTTTTTTCCTTGAGGCATTTATAGATAGCGCTTCAATAAAAGCTTGAGCTGCATCATAGCTAGTTACAGTGAGCGAGCCAATTGTTGTTTTCCATCTATCTGTTGCTGCTTTGGCATAGGCAGAGTTTTGGTGATGCCAAGGTACAACTAAAATTAAGCCCTCAACTGCAGATCCTCCATGTTTTAATGTTTCGGGACGATAGAGCGAACCAACGCCCAACAATTGCAACCTTTTATCCTGTGGGAACCGGGCATTTATATGAGCAATAGAGAGAGCAAAAGAAGTTTGTTCTACACTAGGAATTAAGATAATAGCTTTTGCCTGCTCCTGATTCACAATGTGGTTGATTTTTTCTTCAGGATCTAGAGCAAAATCTTTCATATTAAAATTATCGACAACCTCCCCTCCTAAATCAGTAAACTTGCTATGAAAAGCTCCTTGCAGGCTAATATTGTCACTGTTATCAGGATTAGAAAAAACCACTACTTCCTTTATATCTAAAATTTCTCTAGTATACTCAGCCAGTTTTTCGCCAGCTGCACTATTAGAAGGAACTGTACGAAAGAAAACAGGATTTTCTAAATAGGGACTAGTTTTGCTGGAAGAAAGCAGAGCCAAACCACTCTTTTCATATTCGCCTAGTACGGCTTCGCTAACATCACTGGAATTGTGTCCAATGACTCCCAAAATTTCTGGAATTTTAACTAATTGTTGGGCAACTTTGCGTGCTACATATGGCTTGTTTTTATCATTGACAATAACTATCTCTAGTAAGTAACCCTTGATGTCATTGGCTTTGTTGAATTTGGTTTGTGCATCAGCAACACCTCGTAACATATCAACACCTAGTAACATATCTTTAGCAGAATCTTCTTCGTTGTCTACTGATACGACTACTGCCAGTTTAAAAAGAGAATCTTCCTTACGGGCCTTGGCATTATTGAGGTAAATTTTTGGTATTGGATCCTTCGGTGCGGCTTGGACAGCTTTTGTGAAGAAATAAATTGCATTTTGATAATTTTCTGACTCGAAAGCTTTAACCCCACTTTCTAGGTCATTGTTATTATCGGAAGGCAACAAAGGAAACAGTAGTTTTTCTCCGCTGCTAGCTTCAAATTTAAAGCAGCTTCCGTTTAATCTTTGTTGATCACTTGGGCAATATATGAACTGCTGCCATAAAAATACTCCAAGTAGTGCAGTCATACTAAAAGTAATACTGAAAGCAGCAGTCATTTTCCAGCGATTAGAGCGATTATGTTGTCTTTCTTTCTCTAGGGCAATTCGAGCGGAAGTTTCTCTTCTGGCTAAGTTTTGACTGGTACGAAGGAACTGCTCATCTAACTCACTTAAGTTTTTCCCCTCTTTCCATTTCAAACTATTCTGGAGTATTTCTCCTCTCACAAGCCATTGTTCATCATAATTTGAATCCAACCAATTTGTGAAGTATTCGGCGTAAGGGCGAAGATTACTTAGTTCCAGATTTAACCAATCCTGGTTAAAGACCTGCTTATAAATAGGGTTATAAATTATTAAAAATGGGCTAATTCTATTATTGCTACGCTTGACTACCAACCCAGATAGCCGCAACTTTATCTGTTCAGGACTCTCATCAGCAGTAATCTCTCCTTTTTGTAAAATTTGCTGATACAATCCCAAAAGACGCCCAGCACTTTGCTCATCGTTAAAAATGCGATCGGTTATGGTTCTCAGATGCTGCGGTTCATCTTGAAATTTCCAATTATCGATAATATTTGATTGCACTAACTGCTCAATGGAGTTTACTTCGTTACCGCAAGTAATAGGTAATTTCGATCTCAGAACTAGTTGACAAAGCTTTTGAGTGAGAAAGGGTTGCCCTCCTGTCCATTTTAGGATTTCTTTTAAAACCAGTTCCGGATGATCTGCCTTCTGTGCTAGCCCATAAGTTAAGGCTAACTGAGCTTCCTCTAACTTAAAGCCAGTTAACTCAATAGCGCGACCAATATTAAAAGGTGTGCGCTTTTTGTCCTTAATCAAATCTGATGGTGTTGCTACACCAATGATGGCAAAAATAAGACGTTTATATTCTGGATTATTAACTCGCTGGTTATAGCAAGCTCGAATAAATAGTAAAAAGTCATCTGCTGGAAAATCTAGACTTAGAATATTATCGATTTCGTCAATAACAATTACAATCTTTTGCCTAACTTCTACCAGCAGAATTTTTTCAATAAACTCATTCAATCGCTGTAAAGGTGATATTAATTTGGTGTTTCGCCACCAATGTGATACCTTAAAATTTAACTCAAAAGAGTCAGCCAAATTTTGAATTATGGTTGCATACCATTGAGTTGGGCTAACTTCTTTTGTACCAATTTGGGATAGGTCGATTAAAGCACAAGCATAACCCTCTGTTTCCAGCCTTTTCCTGGCTCTTACCTCCAAGCTAGATTTACCCATTTGTCGGGAGTTGAGTATATAACAATACTCCCCAGCTTTCAGCCCCTCATAGAGGTCTTCGTCAGCTTTTCGTTTAACATAGCTAGGAGCATCAGGCGGTAAAGTAGCTCCAACTTGATACTGGTAATCTACCATTTCTGGTTACTTATTTAGTGATGACTAACGACTAGCAGCTGAGGCGATGACGGAAATAATCACAGTACAATTGACAGCGTAACACCGCAAAATTACCTTGAAGCTTCACTAGCCCCAAACGTTCTAAATATTTGGCTGGCATTGGCTTTAGTTGAACTGGTTTATTTCCTTCTGCATATAAAACCTCACAGAAAGCTCTAGTTAAATCTGGATCTTGTTCAAGATTTCTCAAATGTCTTCGTAGATGATCGCCATAAAGTCCCGCTTCTGTGGCAGCTTCTGCCAATACTTGGTCAAGTGTTATCCCCTTGTAATTAATGTGATTAAAAGCCAGCTGTACTAAGTAGGGATGTCCTGAAATTAGTTCCATTAGTTGGTTGATTTGGTTAGTGTTCCAAATCAGTCGATATTGCCTGGCTAACTGCTCTACTTGTTGAGAGTTAAAATCGGGTAAATCAACCACTACTCCCACGCCATTAAGGGGTGAGGAATTTATATCGAGTGAACGATAAATTTCTGTAGAGTGTACAATTATCAGGCGAAGTTTTTGCCAAATACTACTAGTGCGATCGCCCCTTCTGGCTTGATCATGCCAATTCCGTAGTAGTTTACAAAAATCAAGGGCAATCTCTGGGTGTTCAAAAACTATATCCATCTTATCCAAGGCTAGAACTAAAGGAGAAGTTACCTTTGGCAATAAATAGTTTTGAAAGTAAACTGTGTTGTTATAGTTACATCCCAAAAGATCTTCCCAATAATTATTCAAATGATTGGGCAATTCTAACTTCTGACTGACAGCAATACAGAACCATTTGGAGAAGTTCTCTAGGTTAGTGAAAACCTTACTATCAGCGAGATCAAAGCTTAAAGTAACTGTGGTATAACCCTGCTCTCTAGCATGCTGGAGAACTTTATGCATTAACCAAGTTTTGCCCATCTGCTGAGGCGCTTTGATTCGCAGTAAGGCTCCCGGTTGCACAATAGCCTCACAACAGTCAGATTCAATGGGAGGGCGCTTTACATAAAAATCTGGTGGTAGGGTAGGTGGTGAGATATCATCTCTTATCAGCACAATATTTTGCCAGTTCAGAGTCAATTTATCACAAATTTCTTGAAAATTTAGACGATCAATTGGTCTACCACTCAAAAATTTGCGAACGGTATCTCTTGAAAGTCCTAATTCTGTAGCAAGAGCTTGCTGACTGGGAAAGGGACTTCTCTTGTAAGCAGAATGAACTGCTTCTCTATACTCTGGGGCAACTATTAGCGATCGCGGCATACCAAATTATGGGAAGCTTGGTTAAGCAATAGCAGTCTCTTGCACTGTGTAAATTAGGCAAAAGTCAATCACAATTTAGCATACCCAAAGATTATTTGAGCCTAGATCAAAGTCGTGACTAGGATTTGACGGAATTGAGGTACATCACTGAATAATTGGGCATAAACAACCTTCTGCCCTCTGCCTCCTGCTTTGCTGTTAACATTCACTTTGATTGCTATTGCTATCTTCAATTGGCTTAAAACCAAACCCGGAATCATGGGGAGCAGGTGCATTTCTATCAACTTGAACTAGGCGGGATTCCCTATCAGGGTTGCCATCTGCCCAAAACTTGAGTTTCTCACCTGATGTATCACTGCATGAAAGCTCTAAAGACTCCAGATTTTCAATTACTGTATTCTTTGAGGCATTTATAGATAGCGCTTTAATAAAAGCCCAGGTTGCATCATAACTGGCGGCTGTGCGCCAGCCAATTGTTTCTTTCCATCGCTCCTTTGCTGCTTTAGCATAGGCAGAGTTTTGGTCATACCAAGGTACAACTAAGGTTAAGCCATCGACAGCAGAGCCTCCCTCTCTTAAGGTTTTAGAGCTATATAATGTAGCACCTCCCAACAACTGCAACCTTTGTTGCTGTGGCAATTGGGCATTGATCTTAGTAATCAAGATAGCTACAGAAGTTATTTCTACACTAGGAATCAAAACCAGAGCTTTTGCTTGATCCTGATTCACAATTCGCTTGATTTGTGCCTCAGCATCTAGAGCAGAATTTGTCATGTCAAAATTCTGGACAATGCTCCCTCCTAAATCAGTGAACTCTTTCTCAAATAATTTTTTCAGGTCATCACTGTAAATGCTATTAGGATTATAGAAAATCACTACTTTGTCTATGCCCAAAGTGTTTTTTGCATACTTAGCTAGCTTCTCAGCAGCTGCATAATTAGAAGGAACCGTCCTAAAAAAAACAGGGCTTTTTAAATAGGTACTGGCGCTGCTGGGAGAAACCATAGCCAAACTAACTTTTTCGTATTCGGCGAGTGCGGCTTTGCTGACATCGCTGGAGTTGTGTCCAATTACTCCCAAAACTCCTGGATATTTTTTAACTAGCAATTGAGCAACTTTGCTGGCGATATCTGGTTTGTTGGCGTCGTTGACAATCACTATCTCTAATAAACGACTATTTAAGCCATTGGCTTTGTTAAATTTGGTTTGTGCATCAGCAGCACCTCGTAATGTTTCTTGAGCGACTCTTTCTTCGTTTTCCACTGGCACCACTACTGCTAGTTTAAAAGGATTGCCCTGCTGACGGGCTTGGGCATTGTTGAGGTAAATCTGAGGTACTGGGTTATTTGGGGCACTATCTACAGCTTGTCTAAAGAAATTAATTGCCTTTGGATAATCTCCTAAATTGAAATACTTAATCCCTTTTATCAGAGCTGAGTTTTGATTGGAAACAAATAGTCTTATCTCTCCACTGCTAGCCTCAAATTTAAAGCAGGTACCGTTTACTCTCTCTTCACCTGCTGGACAATATATGAACTGTTGCCACAGCAATCCTCCACCAAATAGGGTAGTAATTCCCAAAGCGAAACTTAAAGCAGTAGCTAGTTTCCATCGATTAGCTTGTCTTTCTTGCTCGAAAGCGATTTGAGTTTCTCGCTTCTCTAGTTCTTGACTGGCACTGAGGAATTGATAATCATGATAACTTAAGTTTTTACCTTCTTTCCATTCCAAACTTTCCTGGAGTGTATCTCCTCTTAAAAGCCATTGTTCATTACAATTTGAATCCAACCAATTTGTGAAGTATTCGCCGTAAGGGCGAAGATTCTCCAGCTCCTTCTTAATCCAATCCTGGTTAAAAATATCTTGATAAATATGGTTATAAACCTTTAAGCAGGGAGGTTTGCTTTTATCGCTGCACTTCACCACCAACCCTGACAAACGCAATTCCATCTGTTCAGGACTATCATCAGCAGTAATTTCTCCCTGTTGTAAAATTTGCTGATATAGTCCCAAAAGACGCCCCATACTTTTTTCATTCTTAAAAATGCGATCGCGTATGGTTCTCAGATGCTCCGGCTCATCTTGAGATTCCCAATTATCGACGATATTTAATTGCACTAACTGCTCAATCGAGATTACTTCATTACCAGAATTAATAGGTGATTTTGCTCTCAGAACCAATTTGCAAAGTTTTTGAGTGAGAAAGGGTTGTCCACCTGTCCATGCCAATATCTCTTTGAGAACTGTCTGTGGATTATCTACCTTATCTTCCAATCCCTTAGCTAACGGTTCGACTTCGCGCAACTGAAAACCATCGAGTGCAATTTCTCTACCAATATTAAATGGTGTGCGCTGTTTATCCTCAATTAAATCTGATAGTCTAGCAACGCCGAACAGTGCAAAGGTAAGGCGATTATATTCTGGATTGTAAGCGCGTTGGTTATAGCAATAGCGGACAAAAGTAAAAAAGTCATCAATTTTGAATTTAAGACCGAGAACGCTATCAATTTCGTCCACAAAAATTACGATTTTGTGATTAATTTCTGCTAACAGAAAATTCTCAATAAATTTACTCAATCGCTTGAGGAGAGAAAGCGACTGGTAATTATCCCTCCAGGTTATAAAATCTAAACCAAAGCTATCAGCGATAATTTCAACTAAAACGTCATACCACTGGTTTGGCTGCTCAATGGTAGTTCCAATGTCCCCAGACACATCGATCTTGACACAAGCAAAATCGTCATTTTCTAGCTTACGCATCGTTCGCAGTAGCAAGCTAGACTTGCCCATCTGCCGCGAATTCAACACATAGCAAAAATCACCTGACTTTAACCAATAATAGAGGTCATCATCAGCCTGTCGCTTTACATAAGTCTGGTTGTTAAGCGGTACTATTCCCCCAACCTTATATTCATAATTTGAGTTTGAAGCTAGACTCATTGACTCACTCCAAAGCAATCACAGTCAGTGACTTCTAGGCAATCACAGAAATACTTCCTGTACAAATTGCAACTTATCTTCACATCATTCCCTTGCAGATGCACCAGCCCCATTCTGTGTAATTGAAACCTGTGAGTTACTTCTAAACGCACTGGGCTATTGACAGCAACTACTTTTTTCATTGCTTCCCTAAGCTCTGCATTATGATTTAACTTTAACAAGTAGCCACGCAGATAATCGCCATAAATTCCAGCTTCTGTATAAGCTGTTTGTAATAGTTCATCGAACGTTAACCTCTGCCGAGCAATCTTATCAAAAGCTTCTTTCACTAGATAGGGATGTCCTCCCACCATGTTTATTAATTCACGAAGCTGTGTATTATCCCAAGATAATTGATATAGCTTTGCTAAATCGCATACTTGCTGCCAGTTAAAGGGTTTCAGTTCAACTGTCACTCCGACATTGGCAAGTGGTGATTGAGTTATATTAATAGAGCTATAAACGTCTGTAGAATGTACTATTACCAAACGTAGTTTTTGAAAGACCACATCACCGCTCTCTGCTTTCTGATTCAAACTGCGTAATAGTCCACAAAAATCTGGAGCAAGTTGAGCCTTCTCGAAAACCAAATCTACATTATCGAGGGCTAGAACCAGATTACTAGTAATATTTCCCAACAGATAATTCTTAAAGTACTTTGTGGTGTTGTAGTTGGGCGAGGAACCATGCCAATAATTCTCCAACTGCCCAGGTAAATTCAGTTCATCACCGACAGTGGTACAGAACCACCTTAAGAATTTACGCAAGTCAGAAAAGTTATCACTACTGGCTTGCTGAATATCTAAAACTACCGTTTTATAACCCTGTTTTCTAGCATGTTGGAGAACTTTACGCATTAAACAGGTTTTGCCCATTTGCTGAGGCGCTTTAATCCGCAACAAGGCTCCCGATTGTACAATAGCCTGACAACAGTCAGATTCAATGGGAGGACGCTGCACATAAAAATCTGGTGGAATGCTAGACTCTGAAGTATCATCAGTCCTAGGGAGGATACTTTGCCAGTCCAGACCCAATTTATCGCAAATTTCTTGAAAATTTAGACGATCAATGGGTATACCACTCAAGAATTTGCGAATGGTATCTCTTGCAAGTCCTAACTCTGTGGCAAGGGCTTGCTGGCTGGTAAAAGGACTTCTACTAAAAGCCGACTTAACTTCTTGTATGTTCTCTGGGGAAACTTTTAGCGATCGCGACATACTAAATTATAGGAAGCTTTGTTAAGCTATAGCAATTCCTTGCACTGTGTAAGTTATGCAAAGGTCAGTCACAATTTAGCATATCCAACGATTATCTTAGTCCAGATGTCAGTCATCACCATGGTTTGATGGAATTGTCGAGTTTAAACCCAACCTGATGGCAAGCTTGGAAGAACTGAAAACATTTCTAGAAATTATTGTCCTCTTCATAGCTCTGGCAGAGTCTCCCTTGGTGTTAGCAGTTACTAGTGTTGTCGCAGTCATCTACTTACTGTTGAAATTGAATAATAAAAAGCGAAGCCAAGGTTAGGACATTTAACTTCCATCTTTAGTATCGAGGGCAAGAGAGGGGGAGAGGGGGAGATGATTGTGATCAACCTTCTGCCTTGGAGCCTTTCTGAGAGTGAGTTTTCCTCAAACAGTCGAAAATGCAATACCAGATGCACAAGAGCTTAGCACTAAGAAGAACCATCAACACAGAAAACTATGGAACCTCAGTATTGTCTGCAATCCACTGCAAATATTCTTCAGAACCTGCCACAATTGGCAGCGCAATAATTTCTGGCACTTCGTAAGAGTGCAATTGGTAAATCTTCTCTTCCAAACTGGGAAATAGAGATAATTCTGTTTTAATCACCATCTGCCATTCTTTATCTTTATTAATCTCACCTTCCCAGATGTAGATAGAATGTACTGGCATCAAATTGACGCAAGCAGCCATTTGAGTTTCCACCAAAGCTTGCGCAATCATTTCTCCCTCTTGCTGAGAGGGAACGGTTACCAGTACTATACCGTAACCAGCTAGGGCAGTATTTTGAGCCATTACTTATAAATAAAATAGTTGTAGTTAAATCAGCTGCTTACTTGGTCATAGAGAATAAATCTGACCATCAATCAGTAGTCTAGTGATACCTTTAGCTTGCAGATGATCAGCCGTTTTCTGAAGCATTTGACCATCAGGAACTTTTATCACTCGCTGGGAGCGGTTAGAAAAACGTCTTGCCACTCTGTGATTGTCAAATATTGGCAGTGTCTTCTGATAAAATTCCTGATTAGGAATTCGTCCCAAGTCACTAAACTCTTTGAGTGGTCTAGCAATCAACTCTGCCGATCTATCTACTACTAGATAACAAACTTTAGGCAGGGAAGCTTCCGATAAGGGTATAACTTCAATGCTGACACCAGTTTGAGAAAAAGAGGTTGAGATTTTATGCTGAGTTGGGGAATCCTCATCATCTTCCTCCCAATCGTCATCATCTTCATCTAAATCGTCATCATCTTCATCTAAATCGATCAAATCGTCATCGAGCAGCCCCTCTAGGTTTGTGGTTGCACCAAACTCAATCTCATCAAAAACTTCATCCTCTGGTTCCTCATCCTCTTGTGGCTCGACAGTAATGTCAAGTTGCAACTCAGTTTGTATGGCATGTTCCTCATAAACTGGCTGAGAGGGAACCGAAGAACGCCTACGCCGCCGCCGTCCATCCTTGGCATTATAGGCTAATTCAGTCTCAGATTTTTCAGATTCTACTGCTGGTTGAGCAATTTCAATAGGCAGGGATGGCTCTGCTTCTGAATCCGTCGGCGGCGGAGGATTTTCGCTAGAATGGGTGCTACTACTTGAAGTACGACCCAAACGCTTTTGCTGAATAAGCGCTTCGTATTCTGACTCCACAAGGCTGCTTTTGAGAATGCGACTAATTGTTGAATTACTGACACCATAACGCGTAGCCAAAGTTGAAGTTGTCTCTGACTGCTGTCGATACAACTCTAGGATTTCGCTTTTGTCGGTATCAGAAAGTTTTCTGGGACTCATGCTAATTCTTTGGCCCGTCTGCGTGAACCACGGCGAGAGCGACTCGATACTTCATACTCGAGGGCAGCTCCTATGGCAAAGAGCACTCCACTAAAAACAAAAGACACTTCTAGTAAACCCCCGCTTTCGTATTCTACAGCTCTAGCATCAGCATATTTAAACCACATATCCCCAATGTACAGGGAAAAAGTAGCAGCAGCTATCATACGCCAGGATTGGGAGAAACGTCCACCCCAAAAAGCTAATAACAAAGCTGAGGCAATAATCAGGAGGAAGACATCGCCGATAATTAAAAAGAAATTCAGTGGTTCAGAGAACTTGTTAAGATTTTCGTCGAGAGAGATTGCCCAATCAGGTGGCTGCTTTTGGGCAGTTTCGAGTGATACTAGCTTTGTTACTGGTTCTATTGAAGTCGTCACCATTGTTGTCGAAGTACTCTGTTGCTCCACAAGTCTTAGTGAGGGAGTAGATTTTTCCTCCCCAGTATTACCAGATTCTGATAATTGAGTAGCAGCAGGTTCTGCATCAATGTTTACTGACTCTGAAATATTAGATGTGGCAACTACTAACCAGATTGCTAAGGCAATCCCCATCAAAGCGATTGCTGCCACAGTTACCCACTGCCAAACCTCTAAATTCAAACGTCGGGGAATAACTGCTAAAACCATACCCCAACTCAGAAACATATAGAAACTGATATAAAATAAGTCGGCAGGGGACACATCAGGTTCAAGACCGATGTAAAGCTCCCACCAACCAAACAGCAATCCCCCAATAAACCAGCACAGCATGGCTAGTCCAATCCCTAGCCAAACATTTGTACCACTAGCAATTTGAGGGCTGCGCCNACCCGCGTGTTTAGCTAAAGCTATTTTTTGGTTTGGAGATCTGATTTTTAACTGAGTTTTGAATCCTAGCAACATTTGTTAGTCAATGTGAGTATTTGTTAGCAAAGTGTTCACTGTTGATTAACCCTCTCAACAGCATCGCCTGCCTCCTGATAGCGTCTAAGATCCCAGAGGGCAGCACCTAAGTTACTCCAAGCATCGGCAAAATCTGGCTGGAGAGTAATTGCCTGTTTGTACGCTTCAATAGCCTCAGGGACACGGGAACTTCCCAACATATAAAGCGACACTCCCTTGTTATTCCAAGCTTCAGCAAAATCTGGCTTGATCTCTATTGCTTGTTCGTAGAGCATAATTGCATCACTGTAGCGCTTTTGCTGATCAAGGGAGTTGCCTTTGCTCCAGAGTGCTTCTGCGTAGCTTGAGTTAATGGCGAGAGCCTGATTACAGGAAGCAATTGCATCTTCAGGTTGCTGTTGCTTGTTGAGGCTGTAGCAACGGCCCCAATGAGCTTCGGCAAGTTTAGGGTCAAGGTTAATTACTTGATCGTATAATTTTACTGCCTCAACATGCTTGTCTCCTTCCCGCTTACTATTAGCTTTCTGTAATAGTTCTGCCGCTGTGGGTTTGGCAGGGGAGTCAGCAGGTTGTGGTGCTGAAGTTTGAGCAGGGGTAGCTGATTGCTCTACAGTTGGTGCTGAAGCTGGAGGCTGTTGAGAGGCTAGTGCTGAAGCTGGAGGCTGTTGAGAGACTGGTGCTGAAGCTGGAGTTACCTCAGGGAAGCTGTTTGGACTAGGTGAAGCTTTAGGTGCTGGAGAACTTGGCTCAGAAGTAACTGTACTGACAGGGGAGGAAAGCACAGACTTTTGAGGAGAATTAGGGGCAGCGCTTTCGTTTTCTGAACTATTATTACTATCATTGGAGGATGTTGCTGACTCTTGGGAAGTGCTTTCACTATTACTCTCGGCAGTTCTTGGCTCTTGAACTACAACACTTTCGGCAGTATTTTGACCAACGAATAGAGTAGACAGGAGGGTTCTATCGGTCAAAAATGAGCCACCCATAGCAGCTAAGCCAGCTATTACCAGCCCAGGTATTAGCAATCGTTTCTTCGTAAAACTTGGTGCTGGAGTTTGCGTTACTGCTCCTGATGAATTGTGAGTAATCCTCTTACCACCAATGGGCTGGGTATATGCTAACTCGGCTTCGCTGTCTGTTAGGGGTTGTTTAACGGTTTTATCTGCCTCAAGCTTAGCCTTACCAGAGAAGACTGGTGTAGCCTGAGGCAACGCCTGCAATGGTTGTACAGAAGACCACAGTCTGGCTGGTAGGCTCCTTAGTGCTTCTAGAGCTTTAGTTGCTGTTGGGTAACGCTCCCTATAGTCATAGCGAACCATCAAGTCAAGAAGATCCCCTAATTCTGGACCTGAGAGTGCAGCCAATTCACGCCATTTGATTTCTCCTGTCTGGGGATCTTCGCTTAGGTGTCGGGGATGAATGCCAGTTAATGCCTGGATAGCCATCATGCCAATAGCATAGATGTCACTGCTAAAGCGCGGGTTGCCCGCTAATTGTTCCTGGGGCATATAGCCAGCAGTGCCAATGCAAATTGTCACACTTGTTAAGCCAGTTTGGGAATTGGTCATTGCGGCGCTAACTTGCTTAACTGCACCAAAGTCAATCAGTACGATTCTACCGTCCCGTTGACGGCGAATGAGATTGGGGGGCTTGATATCACGGTGGATAACATTCTGTTCGTGAACAAAAGCCAGTACATAAAGGACATCTTGCAGAAGAGCAATAACCTGAAATTCTGACCAAGGCTGACCCTCGACGATCTCATTTGTCAGTGGCTCACCTTCAATGAATTCCTGAGCGAGGTAAAACTCTTGATTTTCCTCTAAGTGGGCGAGTAAGCGAGGTATTTGGTCATGATTACCCAGTTGGTAGAGGACTTTTGCTTCTGTGTCGAAGAGGCGTCTGGCAATTTGCAGGCTCTGGGGATCACTTACCTGAGGCTTGAGCTGTTTGACTACACACTGAGGTTGACCTGGCAAATGCAAGTCTTGTGCGAGATAGGTTTGACCGAACCCACCTGCTGCCAACTGGCTGAGTACTTTGTAGCGTCCACCCAGAGGTTGATCCTGGTTGCTCTGTTTAGATAAGCCTGTCATGATATAAGATTTGCCTACTCTGAGCCAGTTAACATCAAGCCAGTATCAGCAAGATACAATTTTTACTCTAAAGCTATTGATTCATATCCAGTCGTTAGATACACCGCAGCAGATAATTAGATGCTTCAATTTTATTATTAATTTCGGGCTAACAACCACTCACCAGCTAAGCCCCCGACCTCTAATATAGCAATCGCCAAGGCGGTTAAGACATTAAAAAAGTCTCAAACTCAGACAGAACTTGGCTTTTCCTCCTGCCTCCTGCCTCCTGCCTCCTGCCTCCTGCTATATAAGCCCGACTTGGACTTGATGCACAGGCTCTAAGGTACTACAGTTACAGGCGTACCAATACTCACCTGCGCGTACAAAGCCACAATATCTTGATTGCGCATCCTGATACAGCCATGGGAAACTGCCCGTCCCACCAACTTTTCGTTAGGGGTGCCATGAAATCCAATGGAGTTGACTCCATCTGTCCAGAAACCAATCCATCTAGACCCTAAAGGATTCTTCGGTCCTGGCAGAAATATCTCCCCTGTCCAGGGATGCTCCCAAACTGGCTCTGGTTGCATGTCCATTACTTGATAGCTACCTTGAGGAGTTTCCCAACCAGCTTTACCCACAGCAATTGGATAACTCTGTTGCAATTTATTGTCTTGATAGACATAGACACGGCGTTTTTTTAAGCTAATCACTAAATGCATTTCTGTAGCAAGGCCTTCTGTGTCTATTTCCTCAGAAGTAGGTTCAAAAGATGGTTGTCCTAGAGGAAGTGATTCTGGTTTCTTAAGAGTTTCAATGGTCTCAAACTGAGGCTTACTAGTTGCAGACGTGCCTTCTGTGGCATTAAGTATAGTTGTTTGCTGTTGGCTAACACTAATTAAGATAGTAGCAAGCAGTCCTAGTAAGATTAAGCCTTTAAATTTAAATTTGCTTCTCATCGTCATTGCTTATTTTTGATAAGGATTGGTATTAATACAACCAAAAGAAGACTGTATAAAAATCCTTTTTGCTAGCTTATTTAAAGATTAGAAAAATCTTAAGACTAGTAAAAATAACATCAAATATGTTTTCAGGTATTTTGTGTTAAATCCGGATAAAACAAAAAGTATTTATCCGGATAATCGCCATAAATCTATAGGCAGTATTGCCTGGGATAGATTAATTAAAAAACTATTGCCATCCAGAAAAAATATTGTTAGCTTAGTGTACGATCTTACACAAATTCAAGTGAGGAGAAAATGAAGCTTTCAACAACAAAATTATTAACAGGCATGCTGCTGCCAGCTTTGATGGTAGCAGCAGCAGTATATCCAGTAATTGCTGGTACTGTAAATGAATTAGAGCGACAACCAATACTATTAAGTCAGGCAACGCAAGCAGGAGAACTAGCTGGGGAAATTACTAATATTTCCGGCGAAACAGTAGCATTTGCACAGTCTGACGGCACTACTAGAGATATTACAATTCCTCAACAAGAGATAAGTAGATTAAACCTGGAAATCGGACAAAAGATTGCCGTAAGATTGAACGCTCAGGGTGTAGCAACTTCAGTTAGAGTAATCAATCCTGTAAGAGCACTTTGGTAGAGGTAAAAAAAGTCAAGTGTTAATGGTTAATGGTTAATGGTTGATTGTTGATTGGGCAATTAACCATTAACTGCTCATAAGCTGTTGTGCATTAAAAATGCACAACAGCAAGGCAGGAGGCAGAAGGCAGGGAGCAGAAGGAACAAGAGTTTCAGCCATTAACTAATATCAAATAAATATATGATTTAAATGCGTAACAGCTTAGTTCATTGCTGATTGTTCATTGGGATGTATATCACAACTATCGAATAAAAACGCAATCAACCATGAGCTATGAGCAATCAGCCAATTCCTAGCGACCTATTTTTTGCCGTGCCTGTTGTCGCAAATCGTTAGCATTGGGATGATCTGGGTCAATTGTGAGTGCCTTTTCCATGGAGGTAATTGCCTGATCATAACGCTTGAGGCTCCAGAGAGCTGCACCCTGATTAGCCCAAGCATCCGCCCAATTTGGCTTGAGAGTAGTCGCTTTCTCCAAGGCAGCAAAAGCCTCTTCGGGGCGATTGAGATTCAACAGGGCGATGCCCTTGTTATTCAAGGCTTCTGGGTATTTGGGGTTGATGTTAAGGGCTTGGTTATAAAGTTGTAGCGATTCTCGGGGTTTCTCAAGCTGATCTAGGGCAGAACCTTTGCTCCAGAGGGCTTCTGGGTATTTGGGGTTGATGTTAAGGGCTTGGTCGCAGGCGGCAATTGCCTCCTGAGGTTTACCCATAGAGTTGAGGCTGTAGCACAATCCCCAATGGGCTTTTGCCAGGCCAGCTTTCAGAGCGATCGCTTGTTGGTAGAGAGGGATTGCCTCCCGATAATTGTCCCTTTCTCTGTGGAGCTCCGCTTGTTTGAGGAGTGCTGCCGCCTGCTGCTCTTGGTTAACGCTGCTGGCTGTTGCACCACTAGCTTCAGTTTGAGTTTGAGTGAGGGGTTGGGGGGAAACGAGAGCTTTGATACCTAAAAAACTTCCACCTAGGGTAATAAAAAAGACAATGAAATACTGGGGCTTAAGTGAGTATTTCTGAATTAACTGTTGCGCAGCAAAAACTATTTGCGCTACACCTCCAGCCTGCCGGGAAGCCTGAGAGTTACCTACAGCAAAAGTTGGCACGGCACTGCTAGTTGGTGTTAGGGAGCCAACAGCCCTTTTTTGGGGCGAAAAGTCACTAATTGGTACTGTCTCTTGGTTAGCAGTAGGTGGTAATGGCGGTTGTGTCATCTTTGCCGTTTCCTCGGCAGCAGTAGGCGAGGTTTGCGGTTGTGTCATCTTTGCCGTTTCCTCGGCAGCAGTAGGCGAGGTTTGCGGTTGTGTTATCGCTGCGGTTGCTGAGGCTTGAGGTGAAGGTTGGGGAAATGGTAGAGATTCCAACAGTTTGGCTGGCAGATTCTGCAAAGCCTCTAAAGCTTGGGTTGCATTTAGGTAGCGGGAGCGGTAGTCATAGCGCACCATCTGTTCGAGAACACTCGCTAGTTCACAACTAACCTGCTGGGCATAATTGCGCCATTGTATTTCACCAGTGCGAGGGTCTTCAATCAGTTGCTTGGGATGAATTCCCGTTAAAGCTTGGATGGCAATCATACCAACGGCGTAAATATCACTGCTGAAGCGGGGAGTACCACCTAATTGTTCCTTAGGCATGTAACCAGCAGTGCCGATGGAAATTGTCATATTTGTCCGCCCACCCTTGGGATTAGACATTTGGGTGCTGACTTGCTTAACTGCGCCAAAGTCAATGAGTATAATTCTGCTATCTAGTCGGCGGCGGATTAGGTTGGCTGGTTTGATGTCGCGGTGGATAACGTTCTGAGCATGGACAAAAGCCAGTACCTGTAGAATATCTTGTAGTAGGGCGATCGCTTGAGGTTCTGACCAAGGCTGATTAGGGGATAACTCCTCACTCAGCATATGACCTTCGATTAATTCCTGGGCGAGATAAAATTCTTGATTGTCCTCAAAGTGAGCTAGCAAGCGTGGGATTTGGTCATGATTGCCTAGCTGATAGAGAACTCTTGCTTCTGTGTCGAATAGGCGTCTAGCTGTTTGCAAGCTCTCTGCATCACTCACCTGGGGTTTGAGTTGTTTGAGCACACATTGAGGTTGCCCAGGCAAGTGCATGTCTCGTGCTACAAAGGTATGACCAAAACCACCCGCTCCCAATTGGCTGATAACTTCGTAGCGTCCTCCTAGAGGTTTCGACTGATTGGTCGATTGAAATAGACGTAAAAAGTTCATTGCCATGCTTTGTGGTGAGCGTTTCCTGTGTTGTCGTTGTTTAATAGGTATGGAGTTTTAGGGCAACCTGATATCTAAGATTTAGCCTTAGTTAAGGTGTACCTGATTCAATACCGGAACTGCGATCTAAACTTTAAGAACAGCAGATGCAAGAGTCTCTAGATCCCGATACCACCACCGATACACAATTATTTACTGCTTTGGGTTGCAGTTATCAGGATTTCATTTATTGGAAGGAAAAATTTAGCTTAATTGGGCATAAGCCCTAGGTCTGAATCGTAACTGAAATTCTAAGTATCATAATCATGTCCACCTAAACAGTTATCATTTCTTTCTAAGTTGCAACCTTGCTCCTTCCCTTCTGGTCTGAAGCCTTAGGCAGTACCAAAGTGTAAGTATTAAATCGGACATAATATCAAGGGGAGTTTTCGGTTTCTAGTCTTGAGTAATTTAAAACAGACTTGTGTAAGTTTGGTTGATCAGTTATGCTTTGGGAAGTGGAGTTTTTTGACTTACAGCGTTCTATTGCTTCTAATGAATCACTGCAACAGACGCGCAGGGTAAAGCATCGGCTTTTTTCAAAAGTAGATCTCGCGCCACCGACCTCAAACATTAGCCTAGAGTCATAACAATGACTGTTACACACGCTATCAGTTCGGGTCAGGATCTGACTTACTGCATTGGAAATAGAATAACTTTTGTTGTGTAAGGCTTTGAGGGTATTTTGCCGGCTTTATTATCGATAAAGTTTATTCTTCAGCAGTAAGTCTAAGGGGTTAGTCATTCTGTACAACAGGGTGATCTAAATTTGTCCCTATTTTGTCACTAAAGGAAATTTTTAGGAATTTACCTTATTTCAGCCTACGAGCAATCAAGGTTTGAAACCAAAATCACAAAAGAGAGATAGTTCTATTTGCGTAGTGAATAAATATGGATTTGGCAAGCTTTTTAGATTTTCTACCCCCTTTGAAGAGGAAAGTATCCCCACCTCTTGCTTTAATTATTGGTCTTTTGACTGGCTTTATAGGATTGCCAATTTATTTTCAATCATGTACTGATTTTTGGCTTCCTATTTTATTTGAAATTTTGCTCGCTGCTTTAGCCGGTGTACTGACAGGACCTGGACTACTCCCTATATGCATTTGTTATCAAGCTCTGTATGGGTATTTAAGAGCTGTTAATTCAAACAGACGAATGTGAGGCGGGAGATCGATCTCAGAGAATGTTTGGAGTGCGATCGCTGTTCTTGTAGGTTGGGTTGAGGAACGAAACCCAACCTACCAAGCCTTCTGTGACCATGACGGGATATTTGATGAACCGCTATATTGCTACGGTTATCATTTAAATCTTCTCTAGGAATTGACTGATTATCAGCCTTTAAACTTTCAATATATAATTCAATAGCCTCTGTAATATTCTCGATCGCTTCTTCAAAAGAATCTCCTTGAGAATGACAACCTTTTAGAATAGGACAAAAAGCGTGATAACCTCCATCTGATTCTTTTTCCAGAAGAACTGTGTAATTATAAATTTGTTTATTGTTATTGTTCATATATTTTCTACTTGTTTTTGATCTACCTACTTTTAACATAGATGGAATGATTATTCCATGTTAAACGCTTTTAGGCTGCTAGTGCGTCCGCTCTTGCTATATACCAGTGCCTCCAAGTCTGGGTATCTTTTTTTGCTGAAGAATTTTCCAGCGTTGGAGCCTGATTTTGCGAAAAAATTGGCGATCGCTTCTACTATACTGCTTTTTGTACTTGCGGTAGTCTGCTAGGATTTCCCGCCACAACTTCTGCAATTGCGCTACAGCCGAACATTTCTGAATCTGACAGGCAACAGCATTCTTCCACTGTTCTAATTTCCGATAACTGATGAATTGTCCGCCCACATCACGGCGATGTACAAAAACTACATAGGCCCAGCATTCGACGCGCACAATCAAGTGCTGGGGAATTTTAAGTAATTTGGCAATATCACGGGTGCTGATGCGGAATTTCTGAGCAGGTTGGAGGCAATTAAATAGAGTAGTCATAGCAGATGGGGAGAGGGGGAGACGCGGTGACGCGGAGACGCGGAGACGCGGAGATGGGGAGAAATAATCAAATTAACAATGAATAAGTAATAAGCAATAAATGTTCTTGTTTTCACCTATTACTTATTACTTATTACTCATTACTTATTACTTATCCTTCGTCGGTAAATCCCAGATTACTTCAAATTTGGCGTCGGGGACATGCTGACGCCACCACTGAAGATGTCCTTGTGCGTCTGATTTGGTGCGATAGCGATCAATAATCGACCATTGCAGCTTATTGTGCAATAGACGTGCGATTGCCCAAGGCCTGAGTCTGTCTCGGTAGGTCATAATAGGTTCATATCCTTTTGTTTAATGGGATCCAGAGCCAGCCTGTGAGGTTTCAAATTCGTCAGGCTGGCTTTTTTTTCTGGGCCGCAGTTGCAACAGTCTTAATTTATCATACAGTGCTTGTAAATACAATACCTTTAGAGAAAAAAATTTGGACTGAGAATCTTAGTTAATAAGCTGAGTTCGATCTCAGAAAAATCACAACAATTAAGTAAATTGACTGCGTATTTTCTGAATAACAAAAGAAGGGACTTTGCTCAAAAATTGGCTAAGAGCGATTACCCCTGCCGAAGGATGCCCGGAGGGCTGTAGGGGGTAGCGCAAAGCGATTGAGCGAAGCTCAGCGCCTGCATGCGATTGGCGCGGGAGCGCCAGCGCGGAGCGATTGAGCCAAGCTCAGCGCCTGCATGCGATCGCTAACAAGAAGTTGAAGCAATGGGAGTAAAATTAACTGAGAATACTATGATCAAATCGCAATAGTTTTTTTTTGATGTTAGTTGGTACAGCACAAGCAGCAGAACTCCTAGGCATATCCACAACACGAGTGCGCCTGCTCCTCAAGCAAGGTAGGATTAAAGGAGCTTATAAGATTGGTAGATTCTGGGTAATTCCCCTCTTTGATGGAATGCCAGTAATCTCTAAAGGTCGTCGAGGACCAAAAGCCAAATGGTGTGGTGTACGAAGCGTCCTCTTCTAACTTTTATAGCACTACGCATTTAGGTTAGGACCTTTCTAAATCCAGCAAACCCTTTGATAGACTACTGTTCCCTGTTCCCTAGCGCGTAGCGCTATATCAACATTATTTTTTTGTTTTTTTCAATGTTAGTTGGCACAGCACAAGCAGCAGATCTTCTCGGCATATCCACAGCACGAGTACGCCTGCTCCTCAAGGAAGGCAGAATTCAAGGAGCCTATAAAATTGGTAGATTCTGGGTAATTCCCCTCTTTGATGGAATGCCAGTAATCTCTAAAGGTCGCCGAGGACCAAAACCCCGATGGCATAGGAGGCGTCCTCCTCTGACTTTTATCCACGTCAATCAGCATGCGATTCGACAAAATAAAAAGCAAGAGCATGATGCTCCCGTAATTAGTATCAAAAGAGGAAACAGCAATATCTGTGGTCATGAAGTGAGAATCAACGGACCGTGTCGAGTAGTTTATCAGCCCAATTTCCCCAAACCTTGTGGTGCTAGAGTCTGGATTGAGACTCTTTCAAATATTGAGGTAATTAATCGCGGCTGATTTTCCGAGTGTGACTATTACTCGATATTTTCGGAGGCTCACCTTATCGGGTGTTGGGTTTCACTTCGTTTAACCCAACCTACTTTTCTCTACGAGCGCAACTCCTGCTACCGCATAGCACATTGATCGCACCTCACTACATCCCCCACTTGAAAGAGGGGGCTTTGCTTGAAAATTGGTAAAGAAGTTAACGTACTAACAAAATACGATTTTTGTCTTGACATAATTTGTGTAGGGTTTTATAATCGTCAGTAGGTTAACTAGTACTTTGTACTTAGCAAATCATACAAATACTAGAATTCAAAGATCTCGAATGATAAACCAGTCAGGGCATAAGATCTGTCCTGCAGGGTGTGTTCTTGCCATTAAATTGTTTTGTTGTTGTGCTGGTTGCTGCTGAGAGTTTTTGGAATCAGCAAACTGATTAATTAAAGGGAACTTCCCCTACTCCAGGGATGGGGATTCACGGTTCATGTTTCATGACAATCAACAATAAACAATCAAATTGAATTATTTTTTTCAATGCTTGATACTTTTCTAGCTACCATTGTTATCAACACCAAATGGCAAACTATCCTCTTGGGATTGTCGGGAATGTCCATTTTAACTGGTATTCTTGCCTTACCTAAAGTCATTGGTTCTCTACTGGAGTATTTAATCTCAGAACAGATGCGCCTTGCCTACCAAAAGGTGCTTAAACCTGACCAAAATTTAGTCTGGTTAATAAGTATTCTCGCTTTGATTGATCTCGTTTTCTGGCTTACTCCTAAAACTGATTTAATTCAGCTGCTAGAATTCTTGGTCAGTCTGTCCTTAGGAATTGCTATTACTTGGCTATTTTCAAGAGCTTTTAAGAGATTTTTCGATGACTATTTGCTAGATGCCAGTATCAAAACTGGTCGTAAAGTTAATAGTGAACTACTAGTTCTTGCCAAACTACTAGCTAATGTTCTGATTATCGTCATCGCGGTCATTGTTTTTGCCCAAACCCACAGTCTCAATATCTTTGGTTTATTTGCCAGTTTGGGTGTTAGTGGTATCGCTGTTGCTTTTGCTGCTCAAAAGACTTTAGAACAATTACTTGGAGGTATTGTTATTTACATTGATCGCCCCTTTGTCGTTGACGACTACATCGGTTTGCCAGATGGTACCTTTGGCAGGGTTGAGTCAATTGGCTTGCGTTCCACTAAAATTCGCTCCTCAGGTAAAGGTACTCTCTTTGTTGTGCCCAATAATGCTCTCAATCAGGTAACGATTGAAAACTTCACTGGCGCAAAAAAAGTGATCTCTATCATTTATTTGGCATTTTATCGCGCTATTCCTGAGCAAGAAAAGGCTCTTATCCGTCAAGTAATTCTCGAATGCACTCAGGATATCTTCGGCATTGATCATCGCAGTACACAGGTACAGTTTACTGATTGCACGGTTGAGAGCAGTAGCCTGAGTAAGGGAAATGGTAAAGGCATTCAAGATAAAGAACAAGCTATTACTCAGGCTCAAATCAACTTTTTCATTCTTGGTTCTGGAGAGACTTCCCTAGATTTGCGCCACCAGTTATTAGACATTGCTAAACAGAATATCACTCAGCAATTGAAAGAATACGGTATTGCTTTTGATATCGAAGATCAAACCATCAATGTTGATTCACCAATTACTATCTAGTCGATGAATTTAACAGAATTGAGAAATACCATCAGTGCTCTATATCAAACTCTGTACTCTTCAAGTATTCCTAACTATGTAATTTGTCTGGGTTTTGTTTTCTTATCAATTTTAACTGGACGATATACTCCTGGTTTTGTTAGTTTCATAATCAAGCGTTTCGCACCTGAGCAAGGAAAGACAATTTATGAGGAGCTTGTTAGTCCGATTCAAAAAGAATTTCAAGTAGCTGGCACCTTAGTCTTAATTGCTTTATCTTTGGTATGGTTGCAAGATTATCAAGGGTTATATAACTTTATTAAACCCTTTATTGATTTGGCAGTAACAATTAGCATTGCCTGGTTAGCATCTCGCTTTTTTCGACAACTGCTTCGTGTTTATGGGATTGAGTTAATTCAGAGACTAGGTCTGGAAATTGATGAGTTACTGTTAGTAGTTGAAACTTTAGGTAATGTCATCATCGGCTTTATTGCCGCGATCGCTTTTGCCCAAAGCCAGCAAATTAATCTAGTTGGTTTGTTAACTAGTTTAGGAATTGGGGGTATAGCGATCGCTTTTGCTGCTCAAAAAACTCTCGAACAACTCTTGGGAACAATTGTATTGTATTTAGATCGTCCTTTTATTCAAGGAGAGTATATTCGCGTCAGTTTGAATCCTCATTCTGAAGATGTATTTGGCAGAGTAGAATCAATTGGTTTACGCTCAACTAAACTTCGCACAGCAGCGAAAAGCACCCTCGTGATTGTACCGAATTCAATCATGGCGAATTTAGATATTGAGAATATTACTAGGGGCAAAAAGGTGATGGTATTACTCTATCTAGATTTTCAGAAATTTTTAGAAGAACGCGAGCGAGCTTTGGTAGAGCAAGTAATTAAAGAAAGTACGGATGCTTTGTTTGGTATTGACCCTGGTAGTACTACAATTCACTTATTTGAACCTGAAGGCAACTCCCACAAGTCAGGAACCCGTGCCCGAGTAACATTCTTTATCTTGGGTTCATCAGAAAATTCTATTCAACTGCGCAAGCGTTTGTTAGAGTTAGCTAATGAAAAAATATCTAAGGAATTGATAACTTATGGCATAATTTTTACTATGCAAGACCCCACAGTTTATGTTGATTCTCCTGTGACTGTGTGAAGTAATAAGTAATAAGTAATAAGTAATCACAAAAATATTTATTGCTTTAGCTCTAGTAGTATTTAGGTACTACTAGAATGCCCCATTTTCATTTTCCCCATATTTCGTGGTGAAAATTTGATTTCTAAGCAAGATTAATGAGGTTTATCAAAATCATCTCCTCATCTCCCCCTATTCCAGCATTCCTGCCACTAAAATAAAGTAAACCTGCCTGCCAAGATAAAACTCTCATGAGTGGGATTCCCGGCTACAAAAATCTCTACCTTATATATAACGGTACTCATTCATTAGTCTATCGAGGACAGCGAGAGTGTAATCATCAACCTGTTATCCTCAAAGTTCTCAAATCAGAATATCCCCAGCTCCATGAGCTTACCCGATATAAGCAGGAATATGAAATCAACCGCTCTCTGAATCTTGATGGTGTGGTCAGAGCCTATGGCTTAGAGAAATACCAGAACACTTTAGTGATGGTTTTGGAGGATTTTGGCGGAGAATCTTTAAAGCTCTTGCTTAATGAGCGCAAGTTTAACCTTAGAGAATTCTTAGCCCTTGCCATTCCTATTACTGAAATTCTAGGTGAGATTCACAGCTCAAACCTGATTCATAAAGATATTAATCCATCCAATATTGTTTTTAACCCAGAAACCGGGCAACTGAAAATCATCGACTTTGGCATTGCCACTGTCTTGTCTCGTGAAAATCCTACTATCAAAAATCCTAATGCTCTCGAAGGCACTTTAGCCTATATGTCGCCGGAACAAACTGGCAGGATGAATTGTTCCCTAGACTACCGGACGGACTTTTACTCCTTAGGCGTTACCTTCTATGAATTGCTCACTAATCAACTCCCTTTTGCTGACAAGGATGCCATAGAATTATTGCATTGTCATCTTGCTCAACAGCCAGTGCCTCCGTATCAAGTCAAAAGTCAAAAGTCAAAAGTCAAAACAGAAGGAGGCAATGAAAGCAGAGAAAAATTACCCCAGGCAGTTTCTGATATTGTACTCAAATTGATGGCTAAAACTGCTGAGGAGCGATACCAAAGTGCCTGGGGCATTAAAGCAGATTTGGAAGCATGTTTGGCTCAATTACAGACTAATGGTGAGATTATAACTTTTCCCCTAGCTCGTCAAGATCTTGCTAATAAATTTAAAATTCCCCAAAAACTCTATGGCAGAGAGCAAGAAATTGAAACTTTATTGTTAGCATTTGAGCGCGTTAGTCAAGGTGAAAGTGAGATGATGCTAATTTCCGGTTATTCGGGTATTGGCAAGTCATCTTTAGTAGCTGAAATTCATAAACCAATTACTAAAAAGCATGGTTATTTCATTTCTGGTAAATTTGACCAGTATCAGCGCAATATTCCCTATTCTGCCCTAGTGAATGCCTTTTATATCTTGGTACGGCAACTATTAACAGAAAGTGAAGCTAAACTGAGTCGATGGCGAGAACAAATCTTAGCAGCCTTGGGTGTCAACGGACAGGTAATTATTGATGTTATTCCTGAAGTGGAACTAATTATCGGTTGTCAGTCTACTGTTGCTGAATTAGGACCAGCTGAGTCGCAAAACCGCTTTAATTTAGTCTTTCAAAACTTCATTCGGGTGTTTTGCCAAAGAGAACATCCACTGGTCATCTTTTTGGACGATTTGCAGTGGGTTGACTCTGCCACACTCAAGTTGATGGAGTTGATGATCACAGATAAGGAGATCCAATACCTATTTCTGATTGGTGCTTATCGAGATAACGAAGTTAATGAGACACATCCGTTAATGATTACCCTTGAGAGCATAAGTTCTCAAGCATTAGCACTCAGTAAGGCAAGCATCAACCAGATTACTTTATTACCTTTGGCACTAGAACATATTGCCCAATTAATTGCTGATACTCTGTACAGCGATACCGAATTAGTAAAACCCTTGGCTGAATTGGTGTTGTGTAAAACTGAGGGCAATCCTTTTTTTGTCAATCAATTTCTTCACACCTTATACCAAGAAAACCTATTCATTTTTAACCCCCCTCAATTCGGCTCTCAAGGTTGGTGGCAATGGAATATCGCTCAAATTGAGGCAGTAGACATCACTGACAATGTGGTCGAGTTGATGATTAGCAAATTAAAGAAACTGCCATCAATCACACAGCAAGTTTTACAATTAGCAGCTTGTGTGGGTAACAGTTTCGATTTAAATACCCTCGCTATCATCCATGAAAAATCAGCTTCGGAAACTTTTCAAGACTTAGTAGAGGCAGTACTCTCAGGATTAATCATAACCACTTCTGAGCTGGAGTTAACTGATTCAGATATACTTAATTCTCCACTGTTAATTCTCAATTATCAATTTCTGCATGACCGAGTGCAGCAAGCTGCTTATGCTCTGATTTCAACTCAGCAGAAAAAAGCAGTACACCTGCAAATTGGTCGCCTGATGCTGTCTAATCTTAGTGCAGCAGAAAGGCAAGAAAAGATTTTTGAAATTGTCAATCAGCTAAATATGGGAGTTGAGTTAATCAGCACTCAACTTGAACGAGATGAATTGGCTCAATTGAATCTGCTCACAGGACATAAAGCTAAGGTTGCTACGGCTTATACCGATGCTCTCAGGTATTTAACTGTAGGGCAAGAACTTTTAGGTACAGATAGCTGGACTCGCAACTATGAGTTGACGCTAAAACTTTATGTAGAAACAGTAGAAGTTGCCTATTTAAGCACTAACTTTGAATTAGCACAGCAGGTAGCTGAGGTAGTTTTAACACAAGCCCAAACCTTGCTTGATAAGATAGATATTTATAAAACCAAAATTCTATTTTATGGCGCTCAAAACCAAATGCAAGCAGCCATAAATACTGGCATGGAAGTCTTAGAATTATTGGAAGTATGCCTATCCCATTCAGCACCTCAAGGTCTGATTGTTGAAGAACTCTACAACTTGCCAGTAATGAACGACCCTTATAAACAGGCAGCAATGCGGATCTTGATGATGCTGTTTGCTTCTGTTTATATTACCAATCCCCCAAAACTACCGCTCATTTCTTTCACCATGGTCGATCTATGCATCAAATATGGCAATTCTTCCCTGGCTGCTTACGCTTATGGTTTGTATGGCTTACTCTTGTGCGGGGTACTTGAAGATATTGAATCAGGATATCAATTTGGTAAACTGGCGTTAAGAGTTTTAGATAAATTTGATGCTAGAGAAATAAAATGCAGGGTATACAACAAATTCAATTCTTTTATACGGCACTGGAAAGAACCTGTCAGACAGACATTAGAACCTTTGCGTGAGACGATTCAAATAGGTCTAGAAACCGGAGAAATAGAATTTGCTAGTTACGCTGCTGTTAACTACTGCGCCAACCTATTCCTTAGTGGAGAAAATCTCGAATCTATTCAGCAACAGCACAGTCAATATTTGGGTTTAATCCAGAGCCTTAAACAGAAAGTTCAGCTTTATTACCTTCGGATTTGGGGGCAGTTAGTGCTGAATTTGAGTGGCAAAGCGACAGATAAGCAAAGGTTACTCGGTGAGCTTTTCAATGAGAGCGAAAGTTTCTCAATCTTGATAGAGAATAATAATATTAGCTCCCTGTATTCTTTCTATCTAGCCAAAACTATTCTCGCTTATCTGTTTAAAGATTACGCCCAAGCTGTTGCCTACGGAGCTTTAGCAGAAAAACATGCACCAGGTTTAGTGGGGTTGTTGCCTTTTGCCCAAAACCCTTTCTACAGAATGAATGGCGACCAAGAAAAGATTAAAGGGAATATCCTCATCGTTGATGATAGGCTAGATAACCTCAATGTTTTAGAATCAGCGCTGACTCAGAAGGGATATGAAGTTCGCAAGGCGATTAACGGTCCAATGGCCTTGATGGGTGTGCGAGCTGATCCTCCCGATCTAATTTTGCTCGACATTAAGATGCCAGATATGAATGGCTATGAAGTCTGCTCTGAACTCAAAGCTGATGCACAAACTCACGATATTCCAGTAATTTTTATCAGTGCCCTTGATGAAGTACTTGATAAGGTTAGGGCTTTTACCACTGGTGGTGCAGATTATATCACCAAACCGTTTCAGTTTGAAGAAGTTTTAGCCCGGGTCGAGAATCAACTAATCATCCGCAATCTGCAAAAGCGACTCCAAGAAAAAAATTTACATCTGTTACAGCTTAACGAGGAGCTGGAACGTTCCAACAAGGAACTCGAAGAATTCACCTCTGTAGTTTCTCACGATTTGAAACAACCTCTACAGGTTATAATCGGCTTCGTAAAACTACTAGGGATGAAATACCTGAACCGCCTCGATGCGGAAGGAAAAGAATACGTTGCACAGATTGCTAAAGCTGCCACTCATATGCAGCGACTAATTCAGGACTTGCTAAGTTATAGTCAAGTCGGAACAGGAAATAGAGAACTTAAACCGACTGACTGCAACGCTGTTTTAACTCAAACACTGGCAGATTTGCAGGTGGCAATTAATGAGAGTAAGGCTGTAATTACTCATCAATCTCTGCCCACAGTAATCGCTGATGAAATACAACTAGAACAGCTTTTCCGGAACCTGATTAGCAATGCCATCAAGTTTCATCGCCCCACAGAACCACCTCAGGTGAAGATTTTGGTAGAGCGCAAAGGCAATGAGTGGCTCTTTGGAGTTCATGATCATGGTATTGGTATCAAACCTCAGCAATCTGAGCGCATTTTCCAGATGTTCCAACGCCTACATAGTGAGCAGGAATACCCTGGCACTGGCATTGGTTTAGCTATCTGCAAAAAGGTTGTTGAGTGTCATGGCGGTAGCATTTGGGTAGAATCTGAGCCAAGTCTTGGGACGAGCTTTTACTTCACTCTCCCCTCTAAAGTTAGTGTTGAACCACACTCGATTAGGTAGCAAATTGATATTGTTAAGATCTAAACCCTCAAATATTAATCATGAGCATTCTCTGAGTGTCTCTCCAACCAAGAAACTAAATCGGAAATTTCCTGAAAATCTAACAAAGCTTCTCCCAAATCCTCCAGCTGCCATACAAATAATTGAGTAATTTTTTCCACGTGTTCTGGAGAAATGTTGCCTAAGCGCAGTGTTAGTAGACGCATCACAAACTCCAGCCTCCCTTGCTGTAAACCCTGCTGTAAACCCTGCTGTAAACCCTGCTGTAAACCCTGCTGTAAACCCTGCTGTAAACCCTGCTGTAAACCCTGCTCCCTACCTTTCTCAAAACCTTGTCTAATGGCTTTTATAACCACATTTTTTTGGTCTTGAATATATATTTCCCTTGCCTCTAAATTGTCCAACTCTTCCCGACTTAAAGAAGCCCGGTTAGCAACTTCAAATGCTTTCTGTATTTCCGGAACTTCCCTCATTTCCTCTGGCACACGATCCAATTGTTTTGCACATTTTAGAAAATAGAGCCATTTATCAGTTAAAGTCTCTAACTCCCAGATATCTTTATTGAATTTTGGCAATTCCACAAACACTAATTCAATGTCGTAAATAGGATAGTCGATCAAATAGTCTTTTTCCTTGAGAAGAAAACGAGAGATTATTTTATCTAGTCCAGCGAACATCTCAAAATCTGTAATAGTCAAACCAATCACTGGATTAAGGAGAGTGTAATCTTCTCCAGATTCTAATTGAGTAGAATAGGATTTAGCTGCATTATAGAGAATCCGCTTCTCAAATCCCTCTAAGTTCAAAACTTGCATTTCGACAATCACAGTTTTGTTGCCAGTAATCTTAGCTTTAACATCTAAGTAAGTATCTTTGAGTCCACGGATTTTAGGCGCAAGGTAGGGGTTGAGTATTTCTAAATCTTCGATAATGGGGCGGCTCCCATAGAGAATGCCATTCAGAAAACTGATCAGAATATCTTTACTCTGTTGGGAGCCAAAAATTTTCTTAAATGCAAAATCTGTCTTGGGATTAATAAAAATCATGACTTTGTTGACAAACAGTCTCTAGTTAATGGCCAAAACTCTTGTGCCTTCTGCCTCCTGCCTTGCTGTTGTGCATTAAAAATGCACAACAGCTTATCCTTTTTAAAACCCCCATGATCATTATAGGATTTTTCTCTACTGCGATCAGATCTCCACCTTTACTCCCTAAAAAAAGCCAGATTTGCCACAACTGCTGAGGCGATCGCTTTAGAATAGAAAGTCCAACTATCTGAGCAATCACCTCTGACTCTTGGTCATTGTTCAGTTATCCTGAAGAGCAAAAATGACTGCCTTTCCTACATGAGCGCTAGAACACTGTTTGATAAAGTTTGGGATTTGCATACCGTCGGCATTTTGCCCTCTGGTCAGACTCAGCTATTTATTGGATTAAGTGTAAACCAATAAATA
>JAAHGS010000129.1 GCA_010692645.1 Symploca sp. SIO2E9 | reverse complement strand
GTAGAAAATATATGGATGAGAAAAAGTCGTTACCCAGCCCAGACATTCGGATGGTTCCTAATTACTAGTGGTAAAACTATTCGCCAAGGTGCTTTGTATGGTCTAATCTGGGGAATTGGCTACCACGGCTTAGCACTGTTTTGGATTACTGGCATTCACCCTATGGATTGGATGGGAGTACCATGGTTAGCTAGTATTGCGATCGCACTTTTTTGCTGGATTTTCATTACTCTTTGGGGAGCAGTTTTAGTTGCTATTTGGTCAGCAGTAATAGTATTTATTCAGAAGACAATAGTCACAAGTAAAAAGGCAAAAGAAACCGATAACAATAGATTCTTCTCGGTTTCTTTATTGCGAATTATTATCGGTGTTGCCCTTTGGTGTGGATTAGAATCTGTTTGGAGTAATAGTCCCCTGTGGTGGACTTCCCTATCCTATACCCAGAGTCCCCATAATTTGGTAATTTTGCATCTTGGTCAACTGTCTGGTCCTTTGATGGTAACGGCAGCAATTGTCGCAGTTAATGGCTTGATTACTGAAACTTTGATTAGCTATCAGCAAGGTAGAGAGCAGGGTAATAGGGGAACAGAGGAAATACTATTTGTGAAAGTACCTTTACAACTTCGCAGCTGGTTATTTCCGCAGTCGTTTGTGTATCTAAGTATGGCTGCTGGATTATTTGTTATCTTGCATTTAATCGGTTTTGGACTCTATAATCGCTCCTTGATGGAGACAACTGAGGCAGCATTAAAGGTAGGTATTATTCAAGGAAATATTCCTAATGAGATTAAGCTTTATTCTGCTGGTTGGCGTCGTGCAATTGAAGGTTATACTAATGGCTACAAAACTCTTGCTGCTGAAGGTGTAGAAGCGGTTCTGACACCGGAAACGGCTTTGCCCTTTGTGTGGGATGAGAGCGCCAAAGGCGATTACCCCAAGGGGGTAGCGCAAAGCGATCGCAGTTCCTTCTATACTGCAATCTTAGATCAAGGTGTCCTGGTTTGGGTTGGAGCGTTTGGAAAAAAAAGCAGTAGTTTTACTAATAGTTTGTTTACTGTCACAGGCACAGGTGAAACTGTTAGTCAATATGACAAATTTAAATTAGTGCCTTTGGGAGAATATATTCCTTTTGAAAAATTTATAGGGCGTCTGATTAACCGACTTTCTCCTCTAGATGCTCACTTGTTAGCAGGTAAGCCAAACCAGATTTTTGAAACCCCTTTTGGTAGAGCAATTGTTGGAATCTGCTATGAATCTGCTTTTCCACAAAATTTTCGGCGTCAGGCAGCAGCTGGAGGTGAGTTTATTCTGACGGCGTCTAATAATGCCCATTACAGTGAAACTATGCCTGCCCAGCATCATGCACAAGATGTAATGCGGGCGATTGAAACGGATAGGTGGGCAGTAAGAGCTACCAATACTGGTTATTCTGGGATTGTAGAACCCCATGGCAGAATTCTATGGATTTCTGGTATTAATACCTATGAGATTCATGCGGCTACCGTTTATCGGCGGCAAACTCAGACTTTGTATGTGCGCTTGGGTGATTGGCTGACACCAACTTTGTTAGGTTTGGGAGTAATAAGCTGGTTTGTGTTTAAACGCTTATAGATACGGATGTTTAAGTGATTTGTTTTAGGTAATAGTAATTTTTTTAGCTGTTTTAATGGTTAAACAAAAATTTGAAAATAGACCATTTAAACCTGACATGAATGATTAGATTCAATCTGGGAGTAGTGTTATGAATGATTTAGATCAGCGAAAGCTTTTATCCGTAATATCTCATGGCTCAATATTGTTTAGTTCTACAATTTTATCTATTGTAATCCCGATAACAATTTTTTTTAAAACTCAAGATGATATTGTCAAACAAAATACAAAAGAAACCATAAACTTTCATATTAATATTTATATTATTTATGCAGTACTAATTTATATTATTATTTATAATTATGCAGTCATTGTGATTAGTTTATTGTTGTTAATTCTGTTAAGCATTGCCAGTTTAATCATGCCAATTATTGCTATATTCAAAGTTATAGAAAATCCTGATAAACCTTACAGGTACCCATTTATTTTTCGTTTGTTATAGCAGAATATACCGAGAATAAATACTAGCGATCTCAAAAACAGTGGCGCGATGATTCTGTGGCAGCATCTGCTTTAGTTACAAGATAACGACATCCCGAGTAACAAACTCGATCACACCGTTTTCTTATCAATCTTTCTTTCAAATCAGTTGAGATAATAAAGCGTCTGCTTCCTGTAGATTAGGGGGGTATAGTTCATCAGTCATCTCAAGCATCTCCTATATTTTAATAGCGTTGAGCTAATGTTTTATCCTATCCTAAACTAATAGTGTCGTGCTTATTTGCAATATTCAAAATTCAAATAAATCAATGATATGACCATCAGGATCGATAAGGCTCATTTTTCTTCCCCATTCAGTTTTTCTTGGCGGTAGATAAAGGTATTGCCGAAAAAACTCACCTTGATTCAAAATGGTTTCATGTGAAGCTACCTTGAAGCCGATTTTTATATTCTTTGTTACATTCTGATTGTCAGAACTTGGAAGAGGGTATATTTCAAGTAATGTGTCACCGCTTTTACAAACAAAGTGTTGATCTCCATCTCCATGTTTATGTTTTTGAACATTAAAGCCTATTTTGGAATAGAATTTACCTGATTCAACAAAATTGCGGGAATATATCACGACGTAGAAAAGAAATGGTTGCATTGCAATCACTTTTACTATGAATATTTAACGAAGCACAATTCCTTGCTTGGGTGCGATATCAAGCTCATCAATAGTACAATTTGTTGAATTTTTTAGCATAAATAAGACACTAGCAGCAACTTCATCACTTGAAACCATTTTTTTGTGGTTATAGTCTCCTTCAATATAATTCCAGATATCGGTATCTACAGAAGAAGGATTGAGAATCATAATCTGAATATTATCTTTTTTGAGTTCTTCTTTGACAGCTAAAGACATTCCTCGCAAGCCAAACTTTGATGCACAATGGATACTAAAATTTGGATATGCTGTCTTACTTAAACCAGAACAAATATTGATAATCAAACCTGAAGAGTTTTGTTTCATATAGGGAATAACATATTTCATGGTTAGGAATGGACCCTTTAAATTTGTATCAATCAAGAGTTCCCAATCTTCTTCCGTCATTTCTTCAAGTAATCCAGTTCGGATTGTCGCTGCGTTGTTAATTAGGATATCAATCTTTCCAAAGAAGTGGTAAACGTCTTGAATAAATGAGGAAACAGCGGTTCCGTTCCTAATATCCACAGCACGACAAAGTGGAGGATTATTTGCAACTATTTTCAATTCCTTTTCAACTAAGTCTAAGTCTTCTTCGTTTTTTGAACAAATTGCTAAATTCACTCCTTCCTTTAGCAACATTTTACTAATCGCTTTTCCTATGCCTCGTTTTCCCCCAGTTACTATAGCAACTTTTCCATTTAAATCCATCATTCTCCTTTTATAAAATTGCTTCTTCCGATAGTACGAAGTGATTTAACTACTCCTGCAAGTCCATCATCCGCGTAAAACTTTTATCCCCACCATAGGTATCACAAGCCTGTTGTAAGACTTCACACATCTGAAAATTCTAGAGAGGTTTTAAAGGTTTTATTGAGTTCATCAACCAAACATGTATCCTTGTATGCCAAATTCAAGGCAAAAGCTGGACCGGGATTCCCTTCTAAGATAGAGGGAAGCAATTTCTCTGCCACCCAGCTACTACCTGAACCGGCTTGAATCATTTTCGTAAGTTGTTTTGGATCGATTCCTGGTTCTGTTCCTAAGGAAAGCACCTCACCTAGTGCTTTGGTATCGTAGTCGAGACGCTCTGTTTCTGGATTAACGTGGTAAAAATGGCAATCATAGTTCTTTCCAGTCATCGTCGCTTTTGCACCGTGACTTAGATGACCACCATGAACCAAATCCATGCTCAAAAGGCGATCGCCTGGTTTTAGTACCGACAGATAAACCGCTTGATTAGCTTGAGAGCCAGAGTATGGCTCAATATTAACATAGGTAGCCCCAAATAACTTTTTAGCGCGGGCGATCGCTAAATTTTCGATTTCGTCAATGTATTCACAGCCACTGAAGTAGCGACGACCTGGATAACCTTCAGCTACTTTATTTGTAAGTAAAGAACCTGTAGCTTCGAGTACGGTGCGGCTGACAAAGTTTGCCGAGGCAATTAATTCTATATTTTCATTTTGCCGCTGACCTTCACGGCTGACCATTGCAAAAACATCTGGATCTCCAGTGCGTAAACTTGAAATCATTCCTTTTTCTCCAAACAGGAGACCCCTCTAGGAGGTCATAAGTCAGTTTTTGGCTTGTGGCAATCGACCTATTTTTTCTATCACTCAATCTAATTTAGACTAGTCTTCTTTAGAATTTATTAGTTATTATGTTAATTAATGTTTTTTTTTTATAAAACAGTTTTTAGATATGAGATAATGGTAAAAAACGCCCAATCCGTTTATTAAATATGATCATTACTCACAGCCTATTAGCTAAGAATTGCCTACTGTTATATAGCTAAGGGGTTTGATTCATGAAAAATAATTATCTTATTCTCTAATACTTAAAATGAACTCTAAGGCTTTTCCCTTGTGACGCCGAGACTCATCGCCCCCACCCAAGTTTCACATTTTATTTCGCCTGACTATATTAGGTGTTTAACATATATAAATATTGTTTAACAGACAATATAGCAATTCTTGAATTAGTGAGATACATTTCATCTTTTTCCCTGTTCCCTATTCCCTGTTCCCCGTTCCCCGTTCCCTGTTACCTAAAACTCAGACGACTGTACCTCATCAATTTGAGAAACGCTATACTTCAGTTCTAATTTAGAGGAAAACTTCGCGAGAATCACCCGCGAATCAAATTTCCTCTTTTTAAATCAACTCAAATTGTTCAATCACTCAATAGTCCTGGTTTTCGATTACTGAATCGATGTCCTAGAGAAAGGGCATAAAGGGTGAGCGAAAAAAGGCGTGGGGAAATGAGTAAGCAGACGCTCCAGACGCGGAGAATTTAAATTCAAAGCAAAATTCCGCTCACCCGGGAATAAATAGCTTAAAAAGATTAAAAATTGAGATTGACTTGTGAGAATCGAGTGTTGAATCAGTCGTATACTTAGCTAATTTTGCGCTATTACCAGCAGTTAACAAGCATCCATCGGGCATCTTAGTTCCTAATAAATCAGCATCACTTAAATTTGCTCCTAACAAACTAGCATCAGTCAGATTTGCTGAACGCAAAACAGCTTCTACAAGTTGGGCATCATTAAGTTTAGCCCGACGCAATTTGGCATATAACAAATCTGCTCCAGTTAAATCTGCTCCTTCTAAATGTGTTCCGGAAAAATCGGCAAACCTTAGATTAGTACGACTTAAATTTGCTCCTTCTAAAATGGCACGACTGAAGTTTGCTCCCTTTAGGTTAAGATGATTTAAGTCAGTAAAGCTTAAATCCATACCAGCAAAGTCTCGTTCCCCTGCTTTGTATCTTTCTCGTAGTTCATTGGCAGCCGAGTTTTTGACCATCGCCTTGATGTGAATTATTGGCACCGAGTGATATCTTGAAATTGCCTTAGCATCGTTGGTTTGTGCCAGCATAATTCTCTCCTAGTTTTCTAGAAATGATTTCATAATCTTTTGATTATTGCTCAAGTAATTCTGACTTCCAAGTGGTAAAGTATTTATCCCAATTACCTTTGATGTGGTCTTGAATTGTGGGTAGGGGTACACTGCTGTCTGCCCTTAGGAAGATTTGCCTTTATAGCGCTACGCGCAAGGGGTGAGGGCTCCAAGGCTCCAAGGCAGAAGTTGACTGTGAAAAAGTTTTAGCGATTTAGCTTGTCCTAACCTTAATACCTACTGCTATAGTACAGCTTGATCAAGAATTGGTATTACCATATTTTTATTCTCAAGCGCCCAGAACCACGCACTTCTCTATTTTCTTGTGAACCAGCCTGAAAATTATCTTGAGTCTCTAGAACATCGGCTTTTTCTAGCAGATAAGTGGCGATATTGATACTGACTAGATTCTTGAAAAATGGGCCAGGAGTGATTTGCTGATTAACAGCAGCAAGGGCAATTAAGAAGTTACAGCTTAATGGGACTGACAGTATTAATCTTGTGGTTCGTGATTTTAAACTAGGTACCTGGAGAAAGTTGTTTGCCATAATAACAACACCTTTTTCTATCCCAAAAGTTAATAGGTGCTGACTGAAAATACCTATTCAGTTTATACTCTAGCTAGTCTCTTTGATTCGTGAAGATACGGGGGTTGGAGAGCTTTCACATTTTCTGTGGTTTAATTAGTGGTGCGATCAGCTCCCTATTCACTGTTGTTGTGCATTTAAGGGAACTCCAAGAAATAAATTATCCAATTTACTTGGAAATATGACCTAAAGAATCTTCTCCCCATCTCCCGTAGAAGGCAGGAGGCAGAAGGCAGGAGGCAGGAGGCAGAAAGTTCATAAAAATCGTCTCCCCATCCCTCCATCTCGGTGTCTCCCCATCTCCCCATCCCCCCATCCCCCCCTCTCCCCATCTCCCCCTCTCCTCGATGGGATATTTTTTTATTTGGAAGTCCCTTAGAAGGCACAACAGCTTATGATTAATTGAGATTGGTCACAAAAAGTGCAAATGTGTGAGTGATGTTGTTGAGATTGCAAAAAAATCCAGGACTAAGACTAGTGATTGCCGCTGCGATCACCTTTTTTTTATGCACCCTAATCCTCACCCTACACCGACACTATACCTTTTATTCTTCCTACGACCAAGGCATTTTTAACCAAGTCTTCTGGAATGGGATTCACGGGCGTTTCTTTGAGAGTTCCCTTTCTTCCCAACTCTCCACCAACGTTGTTCACAATGGCGAAGCTCCGGAGGTATATTACCATCGCTTAGGGCAGCACTTCACTCCAGCCTTACTACTCTGGTTGCCCTTGTATGCAATATTCCCCTTTCCGGCAACCCTAACTGTTTTGCAGGTTACTCTAATCACTGCCGCTGGTTTGGTTCTGTATTTCCTGGCTAGAGTGCATCTAGAACATCCACTGGCGGCAATGATTACCGTCAGCTTTTACTGTGCCAACGCTATAATCGGCCCCACCTTAGCTAACTTCCACGATATCTGTCAGATTCCTCTGTTGATCTTTGGGCTGTTGCTAGCTATGGAGAAACGTTGGTGGCCCCTATTTTGGGTGTTAGCAATTTTAATTTTAGCAGTGCGAGAGGATTCGGGTGTAGGTTTGTTTGGTGTGGGATTTTATCTGATTCTCAGCCAGCGCTATCCAAAAATCGGTTTAGCTGTCTGTACCCTCAGCTTTGGTTATATGGTTATTCTCACCAATCTGATCATGCCGTTATTTTCCGATGATATTTCTCGAAGGTTCATGCTGGAGAGGTTTGGTCAATATGCAGATGGTGCCGAAGCTTCCACCCTAGAGATTATTTGGGGAATGATTAGCAATCCTTGGCGTCTGTTAGTAGAACTATTTACACCTTTTTTTGGCACGATTAAATATTTATTAGGTCAATGGTTACCCTTAGCGTTTATCCCAGCAGTTGCGCCAGCCTCTTGGATGATTGCAGGATTTCCTCTACTTAAACTCTTTCTAGGCAAAGGAATGTCAGTGCTAGCGATTAATATTCGCTATGCCATGACTGTAGTACCAGGTTTATTTTATGGGGCAATTCTGTGGTGGTCAGGAAAAAGTAATTTTAGATTTTGGATTTTAAATTTCCAATTAGGGATTCGTCGGCGGCAACTAGATAGCAATCAACAAAGGGATTCACTTCCTGATGCCCAACCTCAAACTCTTTCACGGTCATTTCTGCGATTTTGGCAGGTTTGTCTGTGTCTTTCTCTGCTGTTTACTCTTACCTCCAATCCCAACCGAACTTTCTATTTCCTAATCCCAGATTCCTTTTCACCTTGGGTTTATGTATCTTTGAGTCAACAGTGGTCTCGCCTAGGAGCAATTGAGTCATTGCTGGCAAAGATTCCTGCTGAGGCAAGTGTTGCCGCTAGTACCTATCTGGTGCCTCATCTTTCTGGACGCCGGGAAATTATCCGTTTCCCAGCCTTGCAGTTGCGAAATGATCGAGGGCAAGTAGTGAAGGTAGATTATGCCATTGCTGACTTGTGGCAGTTGCAGAAATATCAAATCGCCTTTAAGCATGACCGTGGTAACCTACAGGCGATGGTTGCTGTAATTGACCAAATAATTAGTAATGGGGAGTATGGCATCACTGGTTTTCAAGAGGGCGTCATTCTTTTGCAAAAAGAAACAATTTCTAATCCTGAAGCTAGAGCAGCATGGTTAGCTTTTAGGCAAGAGATTGAGGAAATTTTATGACTCTGATACCAATTCATAAACAAACTGAAATTTTATAAGTTGAGAACCCCCAGCCAGAAGCCGAGGGTTCTTTTTATAGTTTCTGTATAATTTGTTAAATTTAATCAACTAAAAACATTCTGACCTAGCAGCAGCCGTTTTAGGTATAGCTGTAATCAAGTTTATGTAAAGAATGGATGAAAGGGGATTTAGGGGGCAAATGCCTAAGTCCTAGGATTAGAGGTGGATGATCTTCATCCCTACTTTCTCTTTGACCCTTTTATACAAGAGAATTCTGGCTAAGCTAATTTTTGAGGTTAGAGGTTAAAATAAAGACCGATCCCAGACCAACCCTAATTGCTGCTGCTGGACACTTCTACCGGCAGGGCTGGATGTTGGGAACAGCTGGCAATCTCTCCGCTAAAATCGACGATGACAGCTTCTGGATTACTGCTAGTGGGCGCAATAAAGGGCAGCTAAACATTGGAGACTTCATTCCTATAGCCCCCAATGGCAAGGTTGTAGAGAAACCTCATGGTAAGGTTAGTCCTTCAGCCGAGACTAGTATTCATCAGGTTATCTACTCACTTTTCCCTGAAGCCCGAGCCTGCTATTATGTTCACGCCATTGAGGCAAATCTTGTTTCTCGCTTTACGGATGGGGATATCTTAACTTTGCCACCTTTAGAAATGCTCAAGGGTCTTGGAGTTAGGAAAGAAAACCCGAAAGTGGCAATCTCAGTATTTGCCAATCATTTAGATGTGGCTCTGATTGCTAGCGATATTCGCGAGCGTTTTCAAACTGTGACACCGTCGGTGAATGTTCTATTAATTCGGGATCACGGCTTAACGGCTTGGGGGTCCTCAACAGAGGACGTCTTCAACTACGTCGAAATAGCAGACTACATTTTCCGATATATGGTAGCTGCCAAGAAAATTAGCATCTAGGAAAGACTATGAAAAAAGACAACGAATCATCTGTGGAACTTAAGTCCAATCAGCGAATCATGGTAACACAAAATGATACTTTTGACAAGGCTTGGCAGGCACTAGAAGAGTCAGTCATCTACTATAAAGGACGTCCGGTGGGAACAGTAGCTGCTCGTGATCCGGATGTAGAAGCGCTCAATTATAATCATTGCTTTGTCCGCGATTTTGTTTCTTCAGCACTAATTTATCTGATCATTGGCAAACCGGAAATTGTGCGCAACTTTCTAGTAGAGACATTAACTCTACAGAGTGAAACCAAACAAATGGATTGTTTTAATGCTGGTCAAGGTTTAATGCCAGCCAGCTTTAAGGTAGTCTCTAATTATGGCGATCAGTATTTGACAGCAGATTTTGGGGAACATGCGATCGCTAGAGTTACCCCTGTTGATTCTAGTCTCTGGTGGGTCATTCTTTTGCGTACCTACGTTAAAGCCACTGGAGATATGGAGCTAGCTCACCGAGAAGATTTTCAAAGGGGAATTATCGAGATTCTTAAGCTCTGCTTGGCGGATCGATTCGATATGTTTCCAACGATGCTGGTTCCCGATGGCTCCTTTATGATTGACCGTCGTATGGGTGTTTATGAGCATCCCTTGGAAATCCAAGCCCTATTTTACGCTACATTGAGAGCAGCAAGGGAGCTACTGGCACCTGGTCGTCCGGGCGATGTCTATAACCAATTTATTAATCAGCGCTTGAATACTCTCAACTTTCATATTCGAGAGTATTACTGGCTAGATTTGAAACGTTTGAATGACATCTATCGATATCGGGGAGAAGAATTTGGCGAAACTGCAGTCAATAAGTTTAATATTTATCCAGATTCTATTCCCTACTGGTTGACTGAATGGATGCCAGATAAAGGAGGGTATCTAGCAGGTAATCTCGGACCAGCGCGCATGGATTTCCGCTTCTTTGCACAAGGAAACTTATTAGCAATTATTTGTTCTTTGTCGAGCGCTCAAGAGTCCCAATCAATTATGGATTTGATTGAACAAAGATGGGACGATTTAGTGGGAGGCATGCCCATGAAAATCTGTTTTCCAGCTGTCGAAGGTTTAGAATGGAAAATGGTGACTGGCTGCGACCCCAAAAATGTCCCCTGGTCCTATCATAATGGCGGTAATTGGCCTGTTCTCCTCTGGCCTTTAGTCGCAGCTGCTCAGAAGACAGGTAGAACCGATTTGGCACAAAGAGCCATTGAAATTGCGGAAAAACGCATAGGCGAGAATCAATGGCCTGAATATTACGATGGCAAGAATGGCAGACTGATTGGAAAAGAAGCGCGAAAATATCAAACCTGGACAATTGCCGGCTATTTAGTAGCAAAGGAACTGATGGCTAACCCCAAACATTTAGAATTATTCAGTTTCGATGAAGACTGGGAATCATTGACTTGGTCTTGCCCGACATCTTTTTAGATTTGTTGAGCTGACATATTCTACCGCTAATAAACTTTTTGCCCTATTTCTCTCAAGGGTAAAAGATGGTTCATCGTAATCAATGGGCAGCATGTCCTGGGATCTGTTCCCAGGACGGAAGAAAACGCCGCATTTTTGGTTAATTTTGCTAAGATGGTAGTAGATCATTAGGCTTATTAATAAATCTTAATAGCAATTGGTAATGAGTGCTACAGCACAGGCTAGGCAAATGCTTCTGAGGAGAAAACGGTTTACTCCTCACTCAGACAACAGAGATGAGCGTCATGGAAAGGAGATTTAAAAACCGAACTCAAGCAGGACAGCTGCTAGCGAAAAGACTTATAGCTTACGCCAACCGCTCGGAAGTGGTGGTGCTAGCACTTCCCCGAGGAGGGGTCCCAGTAGCATTTGAAGTGGCAAAGGTGCTTAACGCCCCCTTGAATATTTGCCTAGTTCGGAAGCTTGGTGTACCCGGACATAAAGAGTTGGCAATGGGAGCAATCGCCATGGGCGGAGTCATGGTAATTAATGAGGAAGTAGTCAAAGGGCTAGGCATCTCTACAGAAACAATCAATCAAGTTGCTCTTAAGGAACAGAAGGAATTAGAGCGGCGGGCTCGCGCTTATCGGGGCAATCGTCAAGCTCTGAAAATCGAAGGTCGTAAACTGATTCTTATAGATGATGGTATTGCCACTGGTTCAACCCTGCGCGCTGCCCTTGCCACCTTACGACAGCAGCAACCTGCAGGTATCATTGTTGCTGTGCCGGTAGCTCCCCCATCAATCTGCAACCAGTTGAAACGAGAAATTGAAAAAGTCGTGTGTCTGAGGACACCGCATCCACTCTACGCAATTGGAAACTGGTATGAGGACTTCTGGCAAACTACTGATCAAGAGGTTCGCAAGCTATTAGCGCAAGCCCCAAGGGGAGAAGTGAGCGTATCGCGATTAGGATAAAACATCAAGGAGACTGCAGGTGACGGAAAAAGGTGTGGGGGACAGCTCTCAAAAAAGCTAAAAGCCTTAGTTAATAGTAATTTTTGGATACTTAGCTATAAATTCCACGCCAAATTTCCTTCACCCGGAGCCTGCCACAACATTTAAAAATAACATCCCTTGATTGAGATAACTCCACCCCCTTTGAAAAAAGCAATTCACAGATGTAGAGTAGGGAGTTATCAACAGAATACAGGAGTTCAAAGAGGCGCTTCTTTGTTAAAGCCAGTAAAGAATACAGGAGTTCAAAGAGGCACTTCTTTATTAAAGGCAGCAAGGAGTACTCAAAAATGCCTATTGATACCGATACAACTCACCGAATTAAAGCGCCTGAGCCTGGTAGGCAGTTTGGTCGCAGCTTACTCATCCTCTTGAGCTGGCTTCTATTACTGAATCTGCTGTTCTTTCGGGGACCTCAGGAGCAAAAGGTTCCTTACAGTAAGTTTATTGATCAAGTAAAAGAGCGCCAGGTAGCTAATGCCAAAGTTGCTTCTGACCGAATTGAGTACGTTCTTAAATTTGATCAGGCGGGCACTCAAACTGGTGAGGAACCAAGCCAGGTTTACATCACCATTCCAGTGGCTCCCGATTTAGAATTGCCCAAAATTCTCCGTGAGTATGAGGTAGAATTTTCGGCTCTGCCCTCAAAGAGTTCTGGTGGAACTCTCGGCAGTATACTGGGCTGGATTTTATGGCCGCTAATCTTCTTTTGTTTGTGGATTTGGCTAGTAGGTCGCTCTCAAACCAATGGTCCTGCTGCCCTAACCTTTGGTAAAAGCAAAGCTCACATTTACTCGGAAGGCTCTACAGGTGTTAACTTTGATGATGTGGCTGGGGTAGATGAAGCCAAGACAGAACTCCAAGAGATTGTAGATTTTCTTAAACATCGCAGTAAATACACTCGCTTGGGTGCGAAAATCCCCAGAGGGGTTTTACTAGTAGGACCACCAGGAACAGGCAAGACACTCTTGGCAAAGGCGATTGCTGGAGAAGCAGGGGTTCCTTTCTTCAGTATTTCTGGCTCGGAATTTATCGAATTATTCGTTGGTGTTGGGGCATCGCGAGTTCGTGATCTATTTGAACAAGCCAAGCAAGAAGCTCCCTGTCTAGTGTTCATTGACGAATTGGATGCCCTCGGCAAGTCTAGAGCTAGCGCCAACTCATTCATTGGCGGCAATGATGAGCGGGAACAAACCCTCCATCAATTACTCTCAGAACTCGATGGCTTTGAGCCTAATCTCGGCGTCATTCTCCTAGCTGCCACCAATCGCCCCGAAGTGTTAGACCCTGCTCTGATGCGTCCTGGTCGTTTTGACCGCCAGGTAGTGGTTGATCGCCCTGATAAGATTGGTCGAGAGGCAATTCTCCAAGTTCATGCGAAAAACGTCAAACTAGCTGAGAATGTCGATTTTGCCAAACTAGCTGCTCGTACTCCAGGGTTTGCTGGAGCAGATTTGGCTAATCTAATCAACGAAGCTGCACTTTTAGCTGCTCGTCAGGACTCTCAAGCTGTGAGTATGGAACAATTCAATGAGGCAATTGAGCGCCTTTTAACTGGGTTAGAGAAAAGGTCTCGTGTTCTCAATGAGCTTGAGAAAAAGACTGTTGCTTATCACGAAGTTGGTCATGCCATTATTGGAACTCTGATGCCTGGTGCTGGTAGCCTCGAAAAGATATCGGTTGTACCTCGTGGTGTCGGAGCTTTGGGTTATACACTGCAATTACCTGAGGAAGACCGCTTCCTGATGATCGAAGATGAAATTCGAGGTAGGATTGCTACTCTTTTGGGTGGGCGCTCAGCAGAAGAGTTAATTTTTGGTAAAGTATCCACTGGAGCTAGTGATGATATCCAAAAAGCTACTGATTTGGCAGAACGTTTCGTCACTCTCTACGGTATGAGTGAGCAACTTGGTCCAGTTGCCTTTGAGAAGATCCAACAGCAGTTTTTAGAAGGTTTCACCCATCCTCGCCGTCCCGTTAGTCCCAAAATTGCTGAGGAGATTGACAGGGAAGTAAAGGCAATTATTGAGGGGGCGCATCACATTGCCCTGACCATTTTAGATAAGAATCGGGAACTGCTCGAACAAACAGCAAAAACCCTTCTTGACCAAGAAGTCTTGGAAGGGCAACAACTGCGAGAGCTACTCAAATGTACCCAAACAATTCCAGAGATGGAGCCATGGCTGCGTACAGGTAAGTTTCCCCAGGGTATGCTACTGATGCAAAGCACCCTTAATAATGGGGGCACATTAGTGCAGGCAAGGTGCTTGGATTCCTTATAATTAGCATTCACATCAGGTAAGATCGTTGCACTTGCTTATCCTTGAGGAGTTTTTATGACAGTTAATGCGGCTTTGTTTGGTACCAGTGCAGATCCACCAACAGCTGCTCATCAAGCCATCCTCAATTGGCTATCCCATAACTACGACTTAGTAATAGCATGGGCATCAGATAACCCACTTAAGTCTCAACAAACACCACTAGAACATCGGTCGCAGATGCTAAGGTTATTGATTGAAGAAACTCCAGTGCCTAGGCAAAATATTAGTCTTCGTCAAAACCTCAGTAGTCCGAGAACCTTAGAAACTGTTGAGGCTGTTCGACAACAGTTGGGTTTGCAAGTAGACCTAACTTTAGTGATTGGTTCCGACTTAGTTAATCAGATACAGTGTTGGTATCAAATTGAACAATTGTTAAAGCAAGTGAAGTTGTTAGTGGTGCCGCGTCCAGGATATGCTATAGAGCAAGCAGGTCTAGAGGATTTGCATCAGCTAGGAACACAAGTAGCGGTCGCGCAGCTAAAGGCACCGTCAGTTTCCTCAACAGCCTATCGAGATTGGGGAGACACAGAAGCTTTGACAACTGCTGTCAAAGACTATATCCATCAACAGCATTTGTACTCATGCCAGAAAGCGGTACCCAATAGGGGTGAGCGAAAAAAGGTGTGGGGAAATAATTAAGCAGACGCTCCAGACGCTCCAGACGCTCCAGACGCGGAGAACTCAAATCCCACGCAAAATTTCGTTCACCCACCCAATAGTTAAACCAAACCATGCTAGCCAACTCTAGATTCGGATTGGTTTTTTAGATGATACTAGGGAATAGGTAAAAAAATTAAACTTACCTAACTTAAACAAAAATTGCTATATAATTACAGCTGATGAAAATCCTGTTCATTGAAGATGATAATTTCAATCGAGAAATTATCACTGAACACTTAAAATTATGGGGATATGAAGTTTGCGCCTTACCTGACGGTAAAACCTTCCTACAATCTCTGTCAGAATTTCAACCTGATTTGATTTTGCTCGATATCAAGTTGCCAGAAATTGACGGCTTTACGCTGATAGAAAAACTACGACAATCAGAATGGGATAAGCTGCCAGTAGTTATCCTTTCAGCTTACGCCTTCTCAGCAGAAAAAAAGCGAGCGCAAATGCTTGGTGTTCGTCGTTTCCTGGTAAAACCCACAACTCCTAGGGAAATACGTAGAGTAATTCAGGCAGAACTCGAAACCGGAGGTTAAGTTTCTTGCTGCTGTTGCTGGATAAATTCTTCAACAATTCCGTTCAGGTTCTCCACAGCATCTCCCATCTGGGCAATAATAGCTTCTGCCTGAGCAAGGGCAAGGACTGCATTTTGAAGTCTGTTTCCCAGTCGATCTATCTCTTCTCGATAGGAACTTTCTAGTTCTTCTAAGTTCATGATTAAACCTGTTTGTGCTGATATATTTAAATTATCGAAGCCCAGTGTGTGTGATCGCGTTTGCGCAAAAGTCTAACTTGGAAATAGGGTAAAAATAATATAGGAGTTCAAGGAGTTTAATAATTTATTTATTTATAGCAATTCTCTTTCACAAATGAGATACACTTCATCTTCTTACTTATTCCCTATTCCCTATTCCCTAGAGCCCAGGGCTTGTACCTGATCAATTTGAGAAACGCTATATAAGAATAATTGAAATTTAAATGAAAATCGCGATTGCTCAACTCAATCCCACCATTGGCGATCTTATTGGCAATGCCCAACAAATTCTGGAAGCTGCTAAAGAGGCGACTTCTCAAGATACTCGCCTCTTGCTAACACCGGAACTTTCTCTTTGTGGCTATCCGCCACGAGACTTGCTACTAAATCCCAGTTTTGTGGAATTAATGGCGAGTAGCCTGCAACAGCTAGCACAGGATTTACCGCCTCTGCTGACAGTATTGGTGGGGACAGTAGAACCAAATCCCAAAGCTCACTTTACTGGTGGTAAACCTCTATTTAACAGTATCGCTTTGTTAGAACAAGGCAAGGTAAAGCAAATCTTTCACAAGCGACTCTTGCCAACTTATGATGTCTTTGATGAACATCGCTATTTTGAACCAGGTCTTGAGAGTAATGCTTTTACTATAGACGGGGTGCGCGTTGGAGTTACTATCTGCGAAGATTTGTGGAATGACGAAGATTTTTGGGGCAAGCGTAACTACCAAGTCAATCCGATTACAGAGTTAGTTCAACAAGGCATAGATATCTTAGTCAACCTCTCAGCATCACCCTACAGCGCTGGCAAGCAGCAACTGCGGGAGGCAATGCTGCAACATGTCGCTATACGCTACCAGCAACCGCTCCTCTATGCCAATCAGGTAGGAGCTAACGATGACCTAATCTTTGATGGCAATAGTGTGGGATTTAATCGCGCTGGCGAGAAGGTTTGTTTACTTCGCTCCTTTGAGACGGACTTGGCAGTTGTAGAATTTAAACAACAGAAGCGAGATCTTACTTCTGGAGAAGCTGCAAAAATTCCCCCAGCACCAACTAGCCTTGACGAGGAAATTTGGTCAGCGCTAGTTTTGGGTGTCCGCGACTACACTCGCAAGTGCAGCTTTCAGAAGGCAGTAATTGGTCTGAGTGGAGGTATTGATTCGGCACTAGTGGCGGCGATTGCTACCGAAGCTTTGGGCGCTGAGCATGTGCTGGCTATTCTTATGCCCTCCCCCTATAGTTCTGATCACTCCCTTAAAGATGCTCTCTCACTAGTAGAAAATTTAGGCATTGAGTCTCATACCCTGCCCATTGAGGAGTTGATGCAGGATTATGATCGAACCTTAGAACCCCTATTTGCAGGAACAGAGTTTGGGATTGCTGAAGAGAATATTCAATCCCGGATTCGAGGCAACTTGTTAATGGCAATCTCTAATAAATTTGGTTACCTTCTCCTTTCTACTGGCAATAAGTCAGAGATGGCAGTGGGTTATTGTACTCTCTATGGCGATATGAATGGTGGATTAGCTGTAATTGCTGACGTTCCTAAAACTCGCGTCTACTCTCTGTGCCAATGGCTCAATTCTGATTTGGGCTTGAACTCATTTCGCCATCTAAAATCCAAAATCCAAAATCCAAAATTTCCACTGATTCCTGCTAATATCCTGACTAAACCTCCCAGTGCAGAACTCAAACCAGGTCAAGTTGACCAAGCATCCCTGCCGCCCTACGATGTACTTGATGACATTTTGCACAGAATGATTCATAAACATCAAGGAGCTGCTCAAATTGTTGAAGCTGGACACGAGCCAACAGTTGTTAACAAAGTGATGCGGCTGGTAGCCCGTGCTGAATTCAAGCGTAGACAAGCCCCTCCTGGATTGAAAGTTACTGACCGTGCTTTTGGCACTGGCTGGCGGATGCCGATTGCCCGTCGATAACATCCTCCCTCGGTAAATCCTTGAGGTGTGCTTTCCACAACCGCCTGAAGTTACTTTACACCCTACAACCTAAACCCTACACCCTGTCTCAAGCAGTAACCTTTATTTTTGTCGAGGTTAATCAACAGTGAACAGTTTGCTAATAAATACTCACATTAACTAACAAATGTTGCTAGGATTCAAAACTGAGTTAAAAATCAGAGCTCCAAATCTGAAAATCGCTCTAGCTAAACACGCAGGTACTGCTCGCCATGCCTGGAATTGGGGGCTAGCGTTAACCAAAAACTTGCTTGATTACAATCAGGCACATCCTGACGATAAACTCAAGTT
>JAAHGS010000128.1 GCA_010692645.1 Symploca sp. SIO2E9 | reverse complement strand
CTCATTGACAATGGGAGACACAATTGAGTAGCCGTGTGAAGGGAAACTTTCACGCACGGTTTCGGATGGGAGGGAGAGTGTGGTAACACATTCTCTCGACCCTAACGACTGGCGTCAACTCAGCAGCCGCCCGTGAAGCGTCAACCCGCCAAGAGTACGTACAATTAACATTGTTCGACTGGTAGGAATCTCCGTCCTTCTAGGGCGGAGAGGATGTCAAATCTAAGCCGGCTTGATGATTACAATACCATAGCCATCGGGAGAAAGATATTCCACTGCAGCCCTTTGCAAATCAATTGCATCTAACGATTGAATACGAGCAGGATAGTTTAGTGCTGGTGTTAAATCTCCTAACTGTGAGTGGTAATAGCCATACAAACTCGTGCGATCGCTTGGTCTTTCATTACCAAAGATAAACCGATTTGCCACTTTGGTGCGCATGCGAGCAATCTCTATTTCGCTCACTAACTCTTTATGAAGCTGGCGGATATGTTGAGTAATTGCTTCCTCTACCTGTGCCAAATTTTCCACATTCAACTGGGCAGAAATGTAAAACAAGCCCTGAACCTGCTGTGTGATATTACTTGCCCCAATACTATTAACTAATTGCCGTTCTTCCCGTAAATTTCTCACCAGCCGTGAAGTGCGACCTCTACCTAAAATTCCAGCTAGAATATCTAGTGCGTAGGTCTGCTCCAAATCCCTCATTCCTGGTACTCGCCAAACCATGATCAGTCGCGCTTGTTGCAAAGCTTCATCGACATACTCTTGGCGAACAATTTCCCTAAAAACAGGCTCAGGTTCAAGCAATTTTTGATGTTGGCTGTTTGATGGGGAATTGTCCAAAATATTAGGTTGTACTTTCGTTAGTCCCTCTGCCACAATCTCAATCAAGTTATCCACTGGTAAATTACCTACAGCAACAGCTGTCATCGAACTAGGTTGATACCAATGAGCATGAAAGTCGCGCATTTGTTGCGGCTGTAGTTGCTCAATAACTTGAGTTGAACCTAATACCTGTCGTCGATAAGGCAAGTGTTCAAATGCCATTTCAATTGCCCGTCGGAACATGCGGCGGCTAGGATTGTCTTGGGAGCGTCGAATTTCCTCTAAAACTACCAAACGCTCACGCTCAAAGGCATGATCAGGAATACTGGGGTTGAGTACTACATCTAACTGCAGAGGAGCCAGTTGGGCAAAATCTTGGGGGGCAGTGGTAATGTAGTAGTGTGTGTAATCTTGACTTGTCGCTGCGTTTGTAACTGCACCCCGCTCTTCAATTAGCCGCTCAAACTCACCACTTTTGAGTCTTGGTGTTCCCTTAAAGACCATATGCTCCAGAAAGTGAGCCATGCCGTTAATTTTGTCTGATTCTACTGTAGAACCAACACTAATCCAGAGGTTGAGGTTTACAGCTTCTACAGGCATTTGCTCTACCACAATGGTTAGACCACTGGGCAGTTTCTCAATAGTAGGAGCGTTGAGTGGGGGAGTTGCAAGCAGGGTTGAGGTCATCAGCTGTCATTTTAGAAATTATCCACCTTCTTCATCTTAACCAGATGGTATGAACATAATTGCTCAGTTACCTATTTTCTTCAGTAAAGCTCTATGCAGATTTAGTGGATTAGAGAATTAATTAATTATCTCAACTTGATACAAGAAAGTAATAAGTAATAAGTAATAAGTAATAAGTGATAAGTGATAAGTGATAACAAGAATAGTTAATTAATTTAGGACTTACGCCAAGCCTCCAGTTGTAGGTTGTATTAGTGGAGCGTAACCAACTTTTAACACTATATGTGGTGTAACTGTCTAAGTCCTGTAATTATTACTTTTTACTTAAAACTTATTACTTAAAAAGTAGTATTTCTCTGACTACATAAGCAAAAATCACTTTAGCCAAGGACGAGTTATCTGCTCCAATTGAGTAATATCCTCTGCACTGAGGCTCCAGCCCAAAGCTCCAGCATTTTGTGTTGCCTGCTGTGCTGTTTTAGCACCAGGAATGGGAATAACCCCACCTTGAGCAATTAGCCAGTTGAGGGCAATCTGAGCCGATGTGCGCTCATACTTTTCACCTAACTGACGCAGTAGACTCAAGACAGGAGTAATCTTTTCTAAGCCGCTTTTGCTAAAGCGTGGATCAAGACGGCGAGCTCCACTCGGTTCTATGTATTGCTCGACTGTATACTTGCCTGTGAGTAATCCTTGAGCCAAGGGACTATAGGCAAGAATGGTAACTCCTAGCTGACGAGCTCTCTCCAAAACGCCGTTACTTTCTATTTTCCGATGCAGTAGGGAATAGTGTACCTGATTTACTGCTAAGGGTATCCCCCGCGCCGCTAGATAATCGTGGGCTTCTTGCATCTGAGTAGTTGAGTAATTACTCACGCCAATAGCAGCTATTCTGCCCCGTTGAACTTCATCTGCTAAGGTATTCATCAAGGTCTGTTGGCTCAGGAGGAAGCGAAAGGGCCAATGCACTTGGTAAAGCTCGACTCGCTCCACTTGCAAGCGTTTCAAGCTCTGCGTCAGGGCATCGGAAACTGAATGAGAACTAAATCGCCAGGGTAGGGGAAAATATTTAGTGGCAATCTGCGTTGAACGCCCTAGCTGCTTCATAAAGCCTCCCAGAAGGGACTCAGACTCTCCAAATCCGTAAATCTCCGCCGTATCAAAAAAGCTGATACCGCTATCTACAGTTGCTTTAAAGGCTGCTTGCACATGTGAGGCACCGTAGTCCTTGCCGTAGCTCCAAAACCAATTGTCACCCCATGACCAAGTGCCAATGCCCAAAGCCGTTACAGTGGGACCATTTTGACCTAAGGTGATGGTCTGTAGTGCCTGCATTGTCAAACCTACCGCTTTTTACATTTATTCATATTGATTAGTTTATCGTTATCAACACTTAGCGATCGCAATGGCGTATATCTTTAGAAAATACACAACGATGGGGGGATGGGGAGAGGGGGAGATGGGGAGACGCGGAGACGCGGAGACGCGGAGAGGGGGAGACGCGGAGACGCGGAGACGCGGAGACGCGGAGATGGGGGGATGGCTCGCGGGGATGGGGAGAGTAACTTGGTAAGCTAAACCACATCTAATCTGCATCATCTAAATTACTGTATCCTTTGTGGAGTTGACATCCCTGCCCGCTCAAATATGCAATTTAAATGTGTAACAACTTATAAATATTAACTCTGGCAAGCGATTACCTGTAACAAGATATGGAAACCAGTGATTTAACCAATTCCCAGCCTAAATCATCGGCAAAGGACAAGCCTCTGCCCAAAATCAATTTACTTACTATGTTCCGGCTTGGTTTATTCCAGATGGGATTAGGTATCTTAGCAGTTTTAACCCTGGGAGTGCTTAACCGGGTGATGATTGCTGAGTTGGCAATTCCAGCAACAATCACTGCCGGAACCTTAGCAGTTGCTCAGTTTGTTGCTCCAGCTAGGATTTGGTTTGGTCAAAGATCTGACGCCAAACCTCTTTTTAATCATCATCGTACTGGTTATGTTTGGATCGGAGCTGCTTGCTTTACACTGATATTATCTTTGGCAGTGCAAGTAATCTGGCAATTGGGCAATATTGTGCAAGCTGCTGGAGGCTGGGTATGGACGACTCAAACCTATGGCTGGACTGCTCTTTTGGCTCTAGTTATGGCGTTCTATGGTATTGCAGTTTGTTCGAGTTCCACTCCCTTTTTTACTTTATTAGTAGATATCTCTGATGAGGATAACCGTGGCAAACTGATTGGTATTGTTTGGTCAATGATGACTGTAGGGATTGCTGTAGGGGGAATCAGTAGCAAAATTTTACTGAGTCGATTGGAAAATATAGATGCCTCAATTGAGGTTTTGCGCTCCTCAATTAGTTGGTTATTTATTGTTGTACCAGCGATTGTCTTTGGGCTAGCGCTGGTGGCAACTTTTGGGGTTGAGAAGAAGTATTCACGTTATACCTCTCGTTCAATTATTGCAGACCGGGAAGACCAGATTACTTTAGGTAGAGCCCTGAAAATATTGACTGCTAGTAGGCAAACTGGACTCTTTTTCACCTTTTTAGTGGTGATGAGTATCAGCCTATTTATGCAAGAGGCTGTGCTTGAACCCTATGGAGGCGAGGTGTTTGGCATGTCGGTTCCTCAAACCTCTTTACTAAATACCTATTGGGGGATGGGGATGTTGATGAGTTTAAGCGCAACTGGCTTTTTTATTGTTCCCCGTTTGGGTAAGCGCAAAACTACTGAATTAGGCTGTGCGACAGTAGCTATCTGCTTTGTATTGATTATTCTGTCAGGATTTATTGGTAATGCGGGGTTGTTTCAGGGCTCATTAGTCTTATTTGGTTTAGCAACTGGGGTAACCACTACTGGAGCTCTCAGTTTGATGTTAGATTTAACGGCAGCAGAAACGGCAGGAACCTTTGTGGGGGCTTGGGGATTAGCTCAGGCTTTAGCTCGAGGAGTGGCAGTCGTCAGCGGTGGTGTTGTTCTTGATGTGGGGCGCGCCTTGTTTAACAATCTAGTGCTGGCATATGGAACCGTGTTTGGCTTACAAGCTGTAGGCATGATTTTAGCTATTTGGTTCCTGAGTCGAGTAAATGTTCGAGAATTCCGCGACAATGCTAAACAAGCGATCGCTGTTGTTATGGAAAATGATTTAGACTGATGGAAGACTTTTGGGCTGGTGTACTTAACTTTGCACGAGACACTACTAACTTTGTTGGTACCCAGTTACTAGCTGATTTTGGACAGGTACAAGCGTCGCATAAGGCAGATGGCTCTCTAGTCACGAAAGCAGATAAGTGGGCAGATGCTCAAATCACAGCAGCAATTAGCTCCCATTTTCCTCGTCATGGTCTTTTAAGCGAAGAGGCTCAACACAAATTCCCTAATACTGATTGGTGCTGGATTATTGACCCCTTAGATGGTACTACAAACTTCACACGGGGCATCCCAATTTGGGGGATTTCATTGGGTTTGCTCTATCAAGGAACTCCAGTATTTGGTTATGTTCATTTTCCCCCCATTGGACAATCTTTCCATGGCTTTTGGGCGCATGAGTCGGGAGTGACTGGTTTAGAGCAGGGCGCGTTTCTCAATGGACGCCCAATCCATAGTAGCAAGGAAACTCCCAGTAACCACCACTTTTTTAATCTTTGCTCCCGTAGCACTTCAGTAATGCAGAAACCCTTTCCCTGCAAAATTAGGATGCTTGGTGTTGCTAGTTATAATTTTTTGAGTGTAGCTACTGGTGCTGTTTTAGGGGGTTTGGAAGCGACACCAAAGATTTGGGATATAGCTGGGGCTTGGGTAATTGTGCAAGCAGCTGGTGGGGTTTGGGTGCCGTTAGTTTCTGAGTCAATTTTTCCTCTCCAAGTTGGGCAAGATTATGGTGCCAAGCCCTTTCCTACTCTTGTTGCTAGTAGTTCTGAATTAGTTGGTGTGTTTAAACCATTAGTGGAATTGTTGGCATAATGTGCGGGAAGCAAAAAATGCTACTTCGTGTTACAAGTTGAAGTATGAAAAGTTAGTTTTATCTGAGACTCAGAAGAAGTAAAGATGAGTTTTGCGATTCTGAGCTGAGAAATTATAGTGCTGCGCGCTGGTGTGTTTACAAATCAAAAATAGAGCCTTGATGAGCAAAGATTTAGAACATTTGTACTGTAAGTAGGCCAAAGCGCACTGCTATAGATGAGTTTTTAGATGAGTTTTTAGATGAGTTTTTTATATTAAAAGATAGCAATAATATAGCTACCTGCGTCGTGCAATTAACGCTTTGCCTGCCAAAGTGCGTATTCCTTTTATACTTCGGTATCAACAGGAAATACCGTACTCAGAAATTGGTCAAAAACTTGCTCTCTCCTCTCAAAGGGTGCGAAAACGAGTTCAGCAAGCGCGAACTATTCTTAAAAAACAGCTGAACCAGTATTTTTCAGAATTAGATAGCTCTTCTCCATCTGCTACCTACCAGAATTTTGTCTTGAAGGGGGAGAGGAGAACAGAATTATTTCTTATAGAGGAACTTAGTATTAAGAGTCAGGAGTATTGGGAGAATGATTTTCCTACTGGAGAGGTGCAATTCGACAAAGAATTGATTAAGATTGCATTGGAAAAACTTGCATCTGAGTCAATAACGACTTATACCGGCAAAACGCCGATAACTTCAGGGTGTGATCTAGAGTCAATCGATTATAAGATCACTGCCACATGTCTAGAAGCACTATCACCTCTATGGTACAGCTCTCCCAGTTGTTTGAGGTGGAGATGAACGTTCATCTTGTCTTAGATGAGAAACCAACCAGAACAGAGCAGAAGCTCAAAACATTAGGCAATTATGTGCAACAGTATCCCTCAGGATGGAAGAAACGTTTGGAATTTGCCGAGCTACTCTACCAGACGGGGCGCTGGCTCGAAGCAGTTGAAGAGTACCACCAAGTACTCCAGCGCGAACCCTGTTTAATAGAGGTGCGGCTACAAATTGGGAATATTTTACATCTGCTCGGAAAAGATACCGAAGCGATCGCAGTTTATCAGGAAGCCTTATCTGTATGCCACAATGCTGCAACTAAGCGCCATATAGAGGGATTAATAGAACTATATAATCATCACCCTCACGAAGCTGTGAATTTATTGGAGTCGGCAGCCTCTATCGAACCCTGCAATCCTGCTCACTGGCATGCGATTGGGCAAATATACCAAGAAATAGAATCTCCTCTGGCAGCACTGAAAGCTTTTGATCAAGCATTATCACTCAATCCCAATGATGTTATTGCTTTGAGCCAGAGTTATCAGTCTCTGTTGGCAGTAGGCAAATTTAAGGAGGCACGGAAGGGTTTGGAGCAGGCGTTAAAGCTATGCCCTAATGATTGCCGCACTCTCCAACAGTTGACAACCCATCGCTGTCAGCAAGGGTTGGTTGCAGGAGAAGAGGGTAAGCAGACTAAAAAGTTGATTAAAACTGCCTTGGCTTTGGCTCCTGATTCTGCGATAGCTCATCAAGTTTTGTCCCTTTACCATCTTTGCCGGGGTAAGTGGGACAAAGCAGTTGCAGTATTACTCAAGTTTACAGAGGAAAACCCCAATAGTCCTTTTGGCTGGTATTACTATGCTCAGTGTCTGTTCTATACAGCAAATTCCTATACGGCTGCTGAGGCAATTGTTAAAGCTTATCAGCTTTACCCGCACGATTGTGAAATTTATCTGGCGCTGTGTGAGATTTTGCCTGCGGCTGGGAGATTGGAGGCATTTGGAATCAATTCCTCCCAACCCGAACAAATGACTAATACTACCTCTATCTCCCTAATACAAGAAATGCTTAATCGCTTTCCCCAGAAATGGAGTGTTTGGGTAACGGCAGGGCGAGTGCTGGTGGAGATATTCCAAGATATTGAGGTAGGATGCAAAGTTTCTGGCCACGCTGTGCAACTTCAGCCTCAGCTACCTCAAGCTTGGTTTCTCCATGGGCGTGTGTTGGCGCTAGCCGGAAGACATCGGCAGGCAATAGAAGCATTAGAAGAAGGATGGCAGTGGCTACCTAAAGGTTACTTGCAATCAGTGTCTGCTGCTGTGTGGTTGGGAGAAAGTTATCAGGTACTGGGGGATGAGCCTAGGAGTAGGAAATGGTGGCAAGAAGCTTGCGATCGCACTCCAGCACTGATGGAATTTAATCCTACTACAGCTTACTACTGGCAAGGAAGAGCTTTGTTGGCATTGGGGGATGTCAAAGGTGCGAAGAAAGCTTACTGTAGAGCTATTTCTGGGCATTTACTCTACCCAGCACGGGGGGAAGTCAAACAGGCAGTTCCGAATTTGTAAAGTTTTGTTGCTAATTAGCCGGTCTTTTAGGCTTTTTTTTGAGTTATGCCTCGATTTTGAAAAAATTGCCCTTAACTCGAAAAATTGGCCTAAATAGTCCTTTGAAAACGTCTTATAAGTGTACAAGCAAAAATTAAAGTCTGAACTCTAGGAGATTACAGATGACCAAACGAGAAAAGAAACGGATACAAATATCTATCAAACAGGAAGCTTCCGAAATGTTAGCTAAGCTCGCTGATAAGTTGGGACTGAGCTTGAGCTCAATGACCGAAAAAATTCTAGAAGAAAAATTGCTGGATAAACGTCAAAAAATAGTTAACGAAAGGGTAAACAGAATGACTTCTAAGTTCTTACGAAGACTAGCACACAATAAAATTCAAGAACTTCCAGGTATTGGGGCGACTGCTGAAAGTGTCTCACCCAGTGCTAACTACAGTACCTTTAAGATTATTCTGTCCAACACTGGTACTAGTAGTGTAGATCTACGTGACTTGATTGTACAGTTTCCCGTCGATGACAAACTGCAACAGGATTTGGCAGTGAATTCTTTCTCCTCAAATTCTGTTAGCTATCCAGCAGGGTCAAACCTTGAAATTCAAGGTAATCCTAGTATTGCGATCACATCGGTACAGTGGAGTGAGGAAAATTGGGTTGACACAGTTTTAGACTCTGGTCAAACTTTTGAAATTATCTATGGAGTTAGTTCAGAGGTTAATCAACAGGACCTCGATGCTGTCATTGCTGGCAATATTCAGGTATCAACTGGCAAAGTGGAGTACAAACTAACAGTTCTGACACCTAATCAGCCTGCCGGCGTAACTGCTGGGGAATGCACATTTTCAGTTTCTGGCGGCAATGGTTCCCCAATCACGAAAACAATTCCATGGCATAGTAGTACGGTTATTGAGGAAGTTTCAGCAGGAACTTACACACTTAAGCCTCAGGACATTGTTGAAGGTAACCTTGTTTATCAAGGAATTTCTAAGACGGTAGAACTAACATTTAATTCCCCTACTAAGACTCTCATCTGTGAGTATGCTGCGCCTGTTGAACAGATTCAAATCTTGCTATCGGTTGATAGTGAGTATGCCGACTATAACAAGACTGTTAACTTTGTCGGCATCGATGGCAACATGAACCAATACGAGTTCTCAATGGTAGGTCAGGAAAAGACTGTAGGAGTCCTGCCAGGAGAGTACAATATTAGTGCATCTAGCCTGACCATTGGTGATAAATTATATCAAGCAAAGTTAAACAACCCTTACAATCTGATCAACTCTACATCGATCAAGATTGAGTATGAAGAGGTGACGGCTAAGTCATTGGTTAAAGGCTGGCCTATTTACATCGCTCACGGTGCTGTCACTACTAACAGTACATCAACCACTGATACTCTCAAGCAACGTCCGGTGGATGCAATCTTTAAGTATGCCGGTATTGATGGAGCTGGCGATCAAGGATTGATAATTCAACCTCAAGCAACACAAAATACAGTACTTGATAGCCGTACTATTGAAGAAGCTACAGGGCAACCAGTAATGCCAGTAATGGTAGTTTATACCATTGAAGGTAGCGGCTCAATCGGGAAGATGGTAGAAGACTTGTCACTGACTCCAGATTCAGAAGCTGGTGGTTATTTATGGAAACACTATGTAAACCTATCTACGATTGCTAATACTTTACAGTCAGCTAAAGATGCTGACCATTCCTACCCTGGTTGTATCATCCTTAATCCTGATGCTCTCGGTATGCTTCAACAAAATCAGAATAGTCCAGATACCCAGAAGATTCTGACATCAACGATTGCGGTTAATGACAACCTAGCTTAGGCAATTCAATACCTTGAAGATAACGAAGGTATTGTTGTAGACCTTGGCTCATTCTCCCCGGAAGATAACTTCAAAGGATATGTGCAATCATTGCATGCGTTAATCCGAGCTATTGCCCCAGATATCACCTTTGGCTGGCAGGTCAATCTATGGGCAGGTGGATCTGCCCTGTGGACCCATGATACACTTAGCGACCAGGAAATTAATGATAACTACTCTCAGCCCCTTGTAAATTTCTGGAATGCTCAAGAAGTCTATACCGGTGAGTTCAAACCAGATTTCATCGTGTTTGATAAATATGAGCGTGATAGCCTTGGATCTCCCTACAGGCAACTAGGTTATGCATTCAATGCTAATGACTGGTTAAATTACATGGTCTATGCCAAACAAATCTCTGAAGCGTTTGGAGTACCCTGCATGTACTGGCAGATCCCAGGCGGTCATATGCCATTAGTAGGAGAGGATACTAGCATCGTTGAGGACAACCATTGCGCCTTGGCTCCAGACTTTTTCTTTGGTAATCCTGGTATCGGAACCGATATTAGTAACATCAGTCCTGCCGTCTTAGAGCTTGATCTTGATTCTGGCATTTATAATGGTGCTGCTACAGTAGAGGAATATCTCAATCAGACACCTGACTATAATTGGTCAAATAGTCAGCTAGAGCAACTTGCTAAAAACAAAGTGTTCGCCATCCTTTGGGGTGGTGGCTCAACCACCAGTATTGCTCCCATCGGAACCAATGGTGATGATGATGGCTGGCTTGCCGATAAGGTCAAAGATTACTACAACGCACCGCAGTACTTGAGCTAGAGCCTCAGGGATTATAGGGGAGGGGAGACCCTTCCCCTTATCAGGGTAGGTTCTAAAAAAATTAGAGAAAATCATAGCACTTCGCGCTGGGAACGGGTAACAGGGAGCAGGGGATGAAAAAGCTTGTCAAACAAAGGTTTCAGCAATTATTCTTCACCCTAATTTATCAACAGACCAGCCCGTACTGTTATAATATAGATTCTGGGGATTAGATAGCAAGAGATTTTCTTCATGGCTTATTAATAGGGGATTGGTATTACTAAGAACGGTGCGATCGCATTCTACTGAGAAAAAACTTGTAATCAACAAGATCAACGCTTATTGAAAGGTTTATTGACTATGAAGCTGGGTCACATGCACCCGTGAACACTAAACTCAGGGGATACCCTTAAAACTTCCCAGCCAAAACCTGAGCAACACTTAATTTCAACTCGGGAAAAGTAGGAGATAAAATCGTCATTTTTTCTGTCAATACCATTTCATCATAGCGTCCTTCATTTAACTGGCAAATTGTAATTTTATTCTCCAAGGGATCGACAATCCAGTATTCAGGAATTTCTAAAACACTGTATTCGCTATACTTGGCTCGATAGTCCGCTGATTTTGTCGATTCGCTTACCACTTCTACTACTAACAACGGTGGTGCTTCGTCGAGTTCAATTAAGGCTTCTCTTTCTTGCATTGCTTCCCATTGTTCAATGGCTATAACCGTGAGATCAGGGATACGACAGGTATCCCATCTACCGCCACGGGGAGAACGAATTCCCACTAGCAAAGATAAAGATATCCAGGGTTGTTCTAATTTTTCGATTTCAGATTCAACTTTACGTTCTAAATAGCGAATAATTGCTCCATGTTTGCCAGTGGCAAGGCTCATGGGAACCAGTTCTCCTTGAACAAGTTCGTATCTAGTATCCGTACCGTCGTCATACTTGAGATACTCCTCAAAGGTAAATTTTTGAATGGCTGCAGTCATGGTGTTTTCCTCTTAACTCAAAGAAATAATTTGACAATTGATAGTGATTCATTTTTCGGTTATCGTTCCTGCAATTCCCTTAAAGTGCGATTGCCTTTGGCGCTGAGCTAGCCTTCGGCACGCTAAAGCCTTCGGCATGGCTATAGCCCTCCGGGCATGGCTTCGCTTACCGCTTAACGCTAACGCTCAATCGCTCCGCGCTGGCGCTCCCGCTACAATCGCCTTTGGCGCTGCCCTTTGGGCTAGTCGCATTTTAGTAGAGTAGCTTAATTAATAAACGGCGATCATCGATGGGAATGTCATTCTTCTGGCTCTACACCCATTGCTCGCAATTGAGCTGCTAGACGTTCAGCTCGCTGTCTTTCTCTTTCAGCTCGTTGTCTTTCTTGTTCCACTAGCTGTTTTTCTTTCTCAACAGGTGTAGAAATCCAATTCCCTACTGTATCGTACCAACGCAACCAGAGTCGGTTTAAATCTTGATATTCTCCCAACCACAATCCTAAACCTAGTTCTATTTCTGGAAGCCAGAATTTGGCACTCTCAAGAATCACTTCTCGATAGCTACTGCGTACTAATTCAAACAAGCGCAGTTTATTGCTATTACCATTGAAAACCACATAATAGGGAATAGGTAGAATTCCTTCGTAGACTTCCCATTTAGTTGGAGGTTGGCTTGCTTTGGGTGTAACTTCTCCTAAGTCTTCTTTCTCTGTACTAGGAGAAAGCAATTCGATCGCAATAAAAGGAGCTACTCCTTCCTGCCAAATAACATAACTCAAACGGGATTCTCTTTGTTCGTATAACCAATCTACTCCCAAAACAGCAAACCAATCAGGACGCTTATACCAAGTAGGATGTTTTAGGTTGTAGTAGATATTCAAATCGCTGGCAACGAGAATTTTGTTTCTGGGATGATTTGGAGGAAAAAAGGTTTTCTCCAATAAGTCTGCTTGCCAAATATGGTACTGATCCGGCAATCCTGAGTCTTCCTTTCCCTCACTAGGTAAATCGTACATTGTGGGTAGGACTTCTTTTGGCGGTTGGGGCGGATCTGTTTGTTGATACATATAACAATGAACAATTAACAACAAAGTGTGAGAATAAATACTACTGAGAAGCACTACTAAATGGTTCTTCCTATTGCGTGTCTGGCTCAACACCTAATTGCTTAAGTCTAGTCAGAAGTTCTTCCACCCGTTGTTGCGCCAGTTCTTTTTGTTGCCGTTCTTCTTGAGCTTGTTGCTGTGCCAGTTCTTTTTCCTGTTGTTCTTGCTCAGCTCTCTCTTGTGGAGTTGGAATCAATTTCCCCTGTGGAGTGAAAAACCGCAGCTTTGACTCATACACACCTAAAAATAACTCTAACTGCTCACTCCACAACCACTCTTGTTCGCTTGGCTTTATAGGCTTGTATTTTCCTCCTACCAAGCTGAATCCTTTGAACTCCAAGGTATCAGGGTGAAACCAGAAATATTCCGGCGTGCGAAAGGTGTCTTGGTAAAGCTGTTTCTTAAACTCCTTATCAACTTTGGCAGTACTCTTAGAAAGCAATTCAATAATCAGATGAGGATATTTTCCCTGCTCTGCCCACAGTACCCAGCTTTTGCGTGGTTTGTTTTCTGTACCTAGAACCACAAAAAAATCTGGTCCGCGAAAATCGCGCGTGGTAATGTGTTCGGGACTAAAATAAATCGTGAGGTTGCCAGTAGCATAGAAATCGGTGCGCTCTCTCCACCACCACTTGAGACAAGCCAACAACAGCTCTATTTGCTCGCGATGCAGATCACTTTCCAAAGGCGGTTCATCACTCCACAAATCGCAGGGTGGAATGATTATATCTTCCTCTTCGGTAGGTACCGTTAAATTTGCCGCAGCCTCTGAATTTTGAGCAAAGGTCATGGTGATTAAGGGGCAAAAGGGCTATCTCTAGTTTAATTGGGGGCTTCTCAAACACCACAAGATTCAGCAACTGTAAGCAGACTAAACAGTTGATATACTCCAATCTTGGATTGATGACGAGGATATTGAAGAGCAGCAAGAAACTGGTGAGTACTTGATCCAAGTTTTAGATGAGGATCGGCGACCACTATTGTTATATCATATTTGGGAACTATGTACCTCCGTTCCACCGCTTACATCCCCTCCCTACTAACGTAGAGGAAGGGGATTTACGCGATTCTCGTTAAGGGATAATACTACTATGGGGTTGCAATAGTTTTTTTGAACATGTTTATTGGCACAGCACAAGCAGCAGAAATCCTCGGCATATCTACAGCACGAGTACGCCTACTCCTCAAGCAAGGCAGAATTGAAGGAGCCTATAAGATTGGTAGATTCTGGGTAATTCCTCTATTTGATGGCATGCCCGTGATCACTAAAGGTCGCCGAGGACCAAAACCCCGATGGCGTAAGAGACGTCCTGCTGTTACTTTTATCCATGTCAATCAGCATGCGATTCGACAAAATAAAAAGCAGGGGCATCATACTCCTGTAATTAGTATCAAAAAAGGCAATAGCAATATCTATGGTCATGAAGTCAGAATTAACGGACCGTCGAGAGTAGTTTATCAGCCCAATTTCCCCAAACCTTGTGGTGCTAGAGTTTGGATTGAGACTCTCTCAACTGTTGAGGTCATCAATTGCAGCTGATTTGACCACTAAAACAAAAAAAGAACGATGAGGCTAAGTACTTTTGAGGTACTATTGATAAATAGTGGAATAAATACTTAAGTCTTAAGTGGAAAACACGAGCTTATTAGATTTTGTGGCTGGTGGGTTAGCGATCGCTATTTTAATTGGCGGTTTGCTGATTCTATTTAAGGGAATTTCTGCATTTGGAGATAGGAAATAGAGCTTTGAGTAGCAGATCGCCACTCTTGTAGGTTGGGTTAAGGAGCGCTATACATTTTTCAGGTCAGCAGTTCAAATCTGCCCATCGGCTTGAGAGCCTGTTGGTTGAGAGACTATTCTAATATTGTGCTAAATCTTGCTGCTGAAATTGGCTTTCTGATAAGCGATCGCTAAATTAAACAACGTTACTGACTTCTTCAGTTAAGCTCAGAGCATTAGCTGAAAAGTCACCAGTGCGATCGCCGCTTTTGTCAGTTGGGTTGAGTTACGGCGAAACCCAAAATTTCTCAAAACTATACTAGCACCAACTAACAAGATCATGTCTAGATCGAAGCGTTGCCCCCAAATAAAACCGAGAATCAAACCTAAGAAATTGGGAACAAGAATATGAAGTTCGTTATCTACAGGTAACCCATCAGAGTCAGGCAATTCATTACTGGTTGGGAAGTTGAGTTTAGGGTCAAACTGTATCATCTCAATACCCCTCTTAACTCTGATTTAATCTTAAATCAGCTGTTCTAGTGATGTGGCCAGAAGAAATCGGCAATCTTCTTTTCTCCCTGAACTTGCTCATCTGTAGAAAAACCCAACAAAACTGTACGCTGTTGCAATTGATTATTAAAGCGTCTAGCAACACGACTAGGTATGCCATAGCCGTAAGCAATATGACCTTGACCAGCCATTACCACTACTTGATAATCTGGATTAGCTTTAATAAATTTGGCAATACTATCAGCCATAGTTTCATCCCACAGCACCTGCACAGTAAAAAATCGCTCTAGGCTATCACTGTTACCATGACCTGCCTGATTATGCTGTGCATAGGACTCTTTGATAATTTGACGATAATCATCATTGTCTGTCCGAATTTCTGAGAGCGGTGGAATATAACGCTGCTCAGCAACGGTTAGGCTCTCTATACCATTACGGGCAACTTTGCGTGTCACTTCTGTAGGCGCATTAAGAGCAATCACAGGTAGTTGCTTGGCTTTAGCGAAGCGCAGTATGGGCGCGTAGTATTCCCAAGCAAAGCCCCAACGCTGCTCATACTCACTTTGTTCTACTAACTGAACTTCTGTAATCTTCCCTGCCAAGTATTGATCCAGGATTTCCTGATAAGGGCGCTGGAACATCTCCATTGCCAAGGCAATTTTTTGATTCTTCTGGTAAAGTTCCTTTAATATTTCCAATTGCGCTTGATGGTCTTCTTGACTGGTGTGAGTTTCTCCAAGGTAGACAACATCTGCCTTGACTAGTTCCTGTAAGATCTGTTGTCGGGGTATAGGCTTGGTATTTTGCGTCTCAACCTGCTGCTGTTGCTGCTTAAGAGGATTAGAAGCAATTTCGGTGCAGGTGGGGGCAGCACAGAAAAAGAAGATTCCTAAATACCAAGCGCAGAGTCTGGCAATTTTTTGTTTTTTCATCAGTTTTTAGGCTTGATAAAGTACCAATGCCTCTTAGTTCTCGGATAAAATTTAGCTCAGAAGAATAATTTCTCAGCGGGCGTACCTCAGGGAAAATCCCATAGGTTTGAGTATAATTACCATATCGTCGGCGTACCTGACGCTCTGGTGAATCTCCTCTATTCCATTAAGAGCAATGTTGGCTAACAGGGGACTCACCACCCCACCTTGGGGAGTTCCTTGTTCAGGAAACTCTAGACTTACTCCGGCTTTGAGGCATCTGAAGATGCCTGACCTTATGCTTTGAGGAGCAATGAGTTTATCCATGATGGCAGAGTGATTTATCCTGTCGAAGCATTTTTCGATGTCGAGTTCAATGACTCGCTTCTCTATTCCGTTACCGTATGAACGAAGATTAAGAAACAGCATCTTTTGGGCATCATGTGCCGAACGACCTGTTCTAAAACCATAGCTCCTGGCATGAAAGGTTGCCTCGTGTGCTGGCTCTAGAGCGAAATAGACTAGGCATTGCCAAGCCCTATCCGCAATAGTTGGCACTTTAAGAATTCTGATTTTTCCATTCTTTTTGGGGATTGGTACTTCTCTTAACCCTTGATGCTTCCAGTTGGCAGCTTTCTCCTTCAGCTCCAGACTCAGAGAGAGTCTTTCGTCGTCAGATAAGGCTACTTTTCCATCAACACCTGCCGATTTTTTGCCAGCGTTTAACTGCGTTACTCTACGGACAGCCAGCATTCTTGCTGCATAGGACTTCAGAATCAGCTTTTGCAGTGACCTAGCTTTGCGCTTGTCGCCAACTCGAACAGCTTGAAACACGCGGCGTTGAAGGCGGAATAGATTGCGTCGGAATTTCTTCCACGGTAATTTTATCCATGATTCACTAGCTTTTGCGCTGTGCCTAACCATACTCTTCTCTACTTTGTGTTTTCTGAATGCCTCGAAGCAATTACGCTTCGTCCTACCCGCGACGTGGGAGTTCCGCATCTCGTCTTGCCTACTTGGGGTTCGACCTCTCCAAGACCCACATCTCGTTTTTATTCGTTCCCTCAATCAGATTGATTGTTCTTTTAGGAGGAGCCACTTCGACTGCCAGATCCCCTAGACTCTTGCCACTATCAAACTAAAAATGTGGCGGGGATTTCTCTGGCGAAGTCAGGGGTTTTATTGTTATGCCCTGCTTAGCAGTAAGTCGCTTTTTTAGGCTCTATTTTCTCCGTGAGAACCCCCCGTTTGCGCCAGTGTCAAGTCATAACCCTTGTCTGGTTGCGCCCTGTTCCCAGCTTCAGCCTCCAAGATTCCGAGCTTGGTCACTGTGGGCAGATAGGGAGTCATATCTGAGTCTGATAGGAAGGGCTTTCACCTCCATCTGGCCGAGAGTTCAACTGTTGTATTCCTTGTGGAATAGCAGTTGTAGCGGTTATTTATTCGCCGCTAAACGAATCGCACTAGTTTCCTGCTTTAAATTTAATGACTTGAGATGGCTGACGACAGGATTTGAACTTTGCCGCTTGTGAGCCATTGGCTTTTGCTTGTTTGTTGGCGTCAACGGCATCTGCCACGGCTTCTTGTAATTGATGACCAGGAAGCTCTTTAACCCACTCCGGTCTGTCGGAGTCTCTAGCCAACTTTTGCAAACTGTAAGCCGAGCCAGTCCAGCCATCTCTCAACTTGGCTATACACCAGTTGTAAACCCACCGATAAGCGTTAACCCATTGCTTCCAAATTTGATGCAGTTTTTTAGATGGAAACACCCTGATCTTTTTGACACTGTTGGGTGTCAACTTGGTCGTCCGATGGCGAGGCTTTGTCTTGAATTGCTTTCCTCGCTTGTTTTTCGTACTTTCGGAGTCCGTAAAGCCGCGCACTGAAACAGTGGAGGATGGCGAGGATATCCTCAACGAGTTCTTCTTGTGGAGAGAGACTGCGTTGATTGAGAACCACGAGCTTGACTCCATTTTGCTCACAGAGCCACTCAACCAAAGGAAATCCGAATCTAACAAGCCTGTCTGAGTAAGCGATGATAAGTGATCTGATATCACCCGCGCATACTCGTTCCAATATTTTGAGCAGCTTTCTCCGTTTAAAATTGAGTCCGCTTCCAACTTCTGTAACCAGTTCTGCCTCTGGATACTTTTGGCGTAAAAACTCAGCTTGTCTTTCAAGGTCATCCCTCTGGGAATGGGTAGAGACTCTTGCATAACAGACAATGGGCTTGTCTTTCGGTGCTTCTCCCTCAATACAGATTCTTCTATGCCCTCCGGGAGTCCGAGTGACATCGAGCTTTCCTGCTTTGTGGTTGAGTCGATGGGAGGTATTATCCTCAGCACCTCTCAGTTAGATCCGGACGTGCCCGTTTCCGTGCATCCGGCTCCCGACATTCTTAGCCGTAGCTTTTGCCCCTGTGGTGTAGTTGGTGGCAGCTCCGATGAACAGCTAGAAGGTTGTTTTTCTTCCAGTTGTTGTGGTTTCCATCCACATGGTGTAGATGGACTTTTTCATCACTGAGCATTTTTAATCGACAAAATCCACAGGTATGGTTTTGCCTTTTAAGGGCAAAAGAGGTCTCCCCATCATAGAGTTTGCTATTGC
>JAAHGS010000127.1 GCA_010692645.1 Symploca sp. SIO2E9 | reverse complement strand
AGGCGGTTTTCGGTGGAAGTTACCCACTCGCAGAACTGCTGCCAAACGGAAGCGCTTTCGCGCTGCTGTAAGGTAGTGGTCATGTTCTTATAATTGCTGAATAAATTGTCGAGGTGCGGCAGACGTTGTGTGTCTGTATGTAAACATATTAAGACATAAATTTAGTTTTGTAAAGCATTTTTGGATTAATCACTCATAAAAGTGTTAACTAATGTGTACTTAAATCACTAAAACTACCTCTGTGAAAGACTTTCAGCTCTCAAAAAATTTTTATAGATATTCATATAGATCTAAAATCTGTCTACTTTTGTTAAAAAAGTCAGTAGATTGCCTCTGGCGAGCCCATACAGCCCTCCGGGCATCCTTTGGCAGGGCGATCAGTAAAAAGTTCAAAATTACAGCATAATACATCACACTGCTGAGATAATGTCTAAATATCTAAATACTCAGATATGATGCTAGTAGCTGATCACCGACAAGTTACTTATAGTCCTGCCTATACCCTTGTACCTACCTACGAGTGCTTTAATCGCTGTACCTACTGCAATTTTCGCAATGATCCTGGTAAAAGTCCTTGGCTGAAGCTGGCAGATACCCAAAGTCAGCTAAGAGAGCTTAAGTCTAAGGGTATATGTGAAATTCTCATCCTTAGCGGCGAGGTGCATCCAGACTCACCAAGGCGGAAATCCTGGTTCCAGCGGATTTATGACATTTGTGAGTTGGCACTATCTTGGGGATTTTTACCTCATACTAATGTTGGTCCACTTAGTTTTCTAGAAATGCAGGAACTCCGGCAAGTAAATGTATCAATGGGGTTAATGCTTGAACAACTTACGCCTAGACTGTTACAAACAGTTCATAGACATGCTCCTAGTAAACTCCCAGAGGTGCGGCTGCAACAATTAGAATGGGCTGGTCAATTGCAGATTCCCTTTACCACTGGGCTACTATTGGGAATTGGTGAAAGACAACAGGATTGGTGGGAGACATTGGAAGCAATTGCACGGCTTCACTGTTGTTATGGTCAGGTTCAAGAAGTAATTTTGCAACCCTATAGCCCAGGCACTAAGCAAACTGAGCAGGCTCCTGCCTTTGAACTCCAGCAATTACCAGAAGTGATTGCCAAAGCTCGCCAGATTCTGCCGGCGGAGATTGCATTGCAAATTCCGCCAAATTTAGTTCCTGATGCCGATTGGTTACTCTCCTGTCTAGAGGCTGGTGCTAGGGATTTAGGGGGAATTAGTCCCAAAGATGAAGTTAATCCCGATTATCCTCATCCTCATACCCAAAAACTCAGAGCAATTTTAGATCCTGCTGGGTGGCAATTGCTGCCGCGCTTGCCGATTTATCCTCAATATGACGGCTGGTTACCGAATAAATTGCAAGCAGTGGTTAAGCAGTGGCGTGCAGCTAAGCTGTTACACCTTTAGCTTACATCTTTAGATAGAGGGGGAGAGGGAGAGATGATTTTGTTCAATCTATTTATCAACCGAAACGTCCGCTTACATAATCTTTTGTTGCTTGCTCCTGCGGACTTTGGAAGATAACTTCTGTGCGATTGTACTCAACTAAGTGACCTCTTTTTCCGCCTGTTTCTGTTGCCCTAGCATTGAAAAAGGCCGTCATATCTGCCACCCTCGTGGCTTGCTGCATATTGTGGGTGACGATCACAATGCTATACTGATTTTTAAGCTCGTGCATTAATTCTTCAACCTTAAGCGTCGAGATCGGGTCGAGGGAAGCACAAGGTTCATCCATCAAGACGACATCAGGATTGATGGCTATAGTTCGTGCTATGCACAAACGCTGCTGCTGTCCTCCAGATATGGACAGACCGTTAGCTTGAAGTTTATCTTTAACTTCATCCCAGAGTGCCGCTTTGCGCAGTGAAGTTTCTACGAGTTCATCGAGATCGCCTTTGTAGCCATTAATTCTTGCTCCATAGGCAATATTGTCGTATATAGATTTTGGGAAGGGATTAGGCTTTTGGAAAACCATACCAATCCGCCGTCTTACTTCTACTGGATCGACGCTTTGCTCGTAAATGTCTTTGTTGTGGTAGTAAACTTTACCCTCTATATGAAACCCATTGATTAAATCATTGAGGCGATTAAAACACCTAAGCAAAGTACTCTTGCCACAACCAGAAGGTCCAATAAAGGCTGTTACGCAGTTCTTGGGAATCTCCAGGAAAATACCTTCAACTGCCTTAAAACTGCCGTAGTAAATATCTAGGTTTTCTGCTTTTAAAACAGTGTCAGATTGTGCAGTATCTTGCTGGTAGTTATTGATAGTTTGCCGTTCATAAGTCATAATAGCTTAACCTGGGATTGTAAGTTGACATTGAAACCTAGATTGACAGTTGGTTGTTCATTGTTGATTGTTCATTGCTCATTGGTTTGTATACCTTAGCTTTAGAATACTTTCCCTAATTCACTATGAACTATAAACCATGAACCTTAATAGTTCTGGTTACGAGTTGCCCAGCGGGATAGTATGCTTGTCAACAGAACTAACAAGACTAAAATTAAGGATGCTGCCCAGGCATATTCCTGTAAAACTTCATCGAAACTCGTAGAAAAGTTGTAGACTAATACAGCAAGACTGGGGGTCGGTTCCCACAAACCGCGCGGCCAGAAGTTAGAATTGAGAGCAGTAAAAATTAAGGGGGCTGTTTCTCCAGCCGCACGGGCAACTGCTAAGGTAACTCCTGTCAGAATAGCTGGTAGAGCAGCAGGAATTACCACTTTTAAAACCGTCTGGTAGTCAGAAGCACCCAGTCCTACAGAGGCCCATCTTACATCTGGAGGTACAATCCGCAAACCTTCGTCGGTAGTGCGAACAATTGTCGGTAACATTAATACTGAGAGGGCTACTCCCCCAGCTATTGCTGAGAATTCTCCTGTAGTAATTACGATAATACCATAGGCAAATATACCGGAAATGATCGAAGGTACGCCACTGAGAACATTGGTGGCAAAGCGAATCCATTGAGCCAGTTTGCTTCCCTTACTGAACTCGGATAGATAAACTGCTGCTAGGACCCCAAAAGGAACAGCGATCGCTACGGCGATTCCGACTACCATAAAAGTACCGATAATCGCGTTACCAATTCCCCCTGTTTGTTGACCTGCTGCTGGGGGCAGTTTGGTGAATAAGTCCAAATTTAGACGACTAAACCCTTTAAGGGCTACATAGCTAAGTACAGCGAACAAAGGGATTAGACTAATGATGATACAAGCTCCGGCGACTCCTGTCATCACAACATCAAAAATGCTGCGAAGACCCAGAGTGCGACGAAGATTGATTGGATTAGATACTCCAGATAATGGAGCCTCTCTACTGGTTGACATAGGACAATACCTTGCTTGGCAATTCGTATTTTTTAACTAATTTAGTAGTTTGTAATTAACTCAAGACCCATTTAAATCATTTAAATTGTATAGGGTTTGATCTGGTAAAAGGATAAGCGAGAACTTGTTATAGCAGGAGGCAAAGCCAAGTTCTATCTGAGTTTGAGATTTTTTTAATGTCTTAACCGTCTTGGCGATTGCTATAACTTTAAGATAGTTTCTGAACAGAAGCTGCCTCTTAACAAGTCCTCTTCAGTTGCGCATTTTAAAGGTACAAATGCTTACGAATTACAAATAATAAGTTTTTAGAACTTCTTCACTTTGCTAACAATAAACTGAGCCAAGATATTGACAACTAGGGTGAGAAAGAATAGAACCAGCCCTGCGTACATCAAAGCTGCTACTTGTAAACCATCAGCTTCAGCAAATTGACTTGCCAGCAAGGAGGCGATTGTATTTGCAGGGTCAAGCAAAGAGATATTTAGTTGGTTGGCATTACCAATCAGCATCGTGACTGCCATGGTTTCGCCCATAGCACGACCAAGAGCTAGCATGATGCCTCCTACAATACCAGAGAAAGCTGCTGGTACCAGAACCCTAAAGATTGTTTCCCAACGAGTAGCGCCTAAACCCAGTGATGCCTGCCGCAATTCAGGAGGAAGGGCAGCAAGGGAATCTCGGGAGATGGCAGTGATAATTGGCAAAATCATAATTGCCAGGATTACTCCTGCTGGTAGCATCCCTAGGTTACTGGTTGGTTGAGAGCTGAAGATGGGCAGCCAACCAAAATTACTGTGAAGCCATTCCCCAATCGGTCTAATCAAGGGGCTGAGTACAAAAATCCCCCATAGACCATATACTACACTGGGAATAGCAGCTAAAAGTTGCGCTAAGAAAACAAGTACTGTCCGCACAGAAAGTGGCAGAAAATCTTCGCTCAAAAAGATAGCTGTTCCCAAACCGAGGGGTACTGCCAACAGCAGTGCTAGCGCTGAGCTAACTAGGGTTCCATAGATCATGGGGAAAGCCCCATATTCATCTTTAACAGGATTCCAGCCACTGGCAAACAGAAATCCCAGACCATATGCTTTGATCGCAGGCAATGCATTTACCCCCACCTGGAAGGCTATCCAGAGCAGAATTGCTGCTACCCCTAGTGCAAAGATACAAGTTAGCCAGATAAAGCCTTTATCGAGGGTCTTTTCGGCTTGAGAGCGAGACTGTTGAAATACCATTTGAGCAGCAGTTGCTTTTGCGTTCATAGGATTTTGCCCTGTGGCAAGTCCCTAGTTTTCTGATCTTGAGAGGATTTTCATCGCTGCTATTAATCAGCCGATGATATCAATCTAAACTGGTAGAGGCTACATCCCTGATCGAATGTGGCATTTAAGAATTGATTCTAAACTAAAGACAAGCTAAGAAAGTGGGAGCGAACAACAAGCTTGTCAGTAGGTGATTAGCGGTTCTTACAAGCCGCCACCAAAGCTTGGAGTTAGATTTTAAGTTTCTGGTTGTGACTATTTGACTTTAATTTCATAGTCAGGGCTGATTTGGTCAGCAACAGCAGCAACTTTTTCAATTACATCCTCAGGTAGAGGAATATAACCTAAATCTGGAGCTACTTTCTGACCTTCAGTTAAACCATATTCAATCGCAGCTTCCACAGCTTTTGCTATTTCAGGATCATCATACTCTTTATAGGCAAGCAACCAAGTGTAGGTGACGATGGGATAGGAATCTTCCCCTTCTGGATTGGTAACGAAGGCGCGGAGATTTTCTGGTAGTTTCACTGCTGAGAGAGTTTTAGAAGCTGCCTCATCGGTAGGCTCAATAAATTTGCCTGCTTTATTTTTCAGGGCAACCATAGCTAGCTTCTTGCTCTTAGCGTAACCGTACTCTACATAACCAATTGCACCCTCATTCTGAGCAACTTGGGCAGTAACGCCGTCATTTTTACTACCGCCAATACCAGTAGGCCATTCCACAGCCTTGCCTTCGCCCACTTTATCCTTCCACTCTTTGCTCATGGCACTGAGATTTTTGGTAAAGACTCCTGTAGTACCACTGCCATCCGAACGGTATACAACTGTAATTGTTAGGTCTGGTAATTTGAGATCAGGGTTATCAGCAGTAATTTTAGGATCGTTCCATTTCTTGATCTTGCCTAGGAGAATGTCTGCTAAGGCCTCCTGTGAGAGTTTTAGTCCAGATTCGACTCCTGGAATATTGTAAGCAAGGACAACGCTACCTGCGGTCATCGGTATCATGAAAACGCCTCTTTCCACCTTGGCGATTTCATCGTCTGTCATCGCGACATCGCTAGCTCCAAAGTCAACTGTTCCAGCAGTAAACTGTTTAACGCCAGCGCCACTGCCCACAGATTGATAGTCAACCTGTAGGTTAGGCTGTTTTTGTCTGAGATCACTAAACCAACGGGTGTAAATCGGTGCGGGAAAAGAGGCCCCAGCGCCCTTTATTGCTACAGACTGACTGAAGGCGACTTGATCGGATGAGTCAGCAGTATCAGTAGCAGTGTCAGTACCACCGCCGCAAGCTGCTAAACTAATGGTCAGTACTGCTGCTGAAATTGAAGCAGCAAAGCGATTTGGGCTAATAAGAATGCCGAAAAACATTGTTCGTGAGCCTGAAAGCATATAGAGAGGCACCTAGCAGCATAGCGCGAAAGAGTAAAGAGAAGGTTAAGTAAAAGCTAGCAATCTCGTAGATATGGGGAAATGCTTTTGATAAACCTTATCTAATACCTTTGGCGATTTATTCAATAAATGTGCTATAGTTCAACTTGGCTCATAGCCCCTGCATTACTGTGTCTGCTCCCAATGAACTTCTGTGGGCATTAATTGGCTTACTACTGACAATCGGTGGCACTTTTCTGGAAGCCTTCGTTACGAATCCGCCCTGGGATTGGTCAGAACATGGTATTCAAACATTATCGCTAGGCGTTACCTATCAGATTGGGGCTGTACTACTCACTGGTTGCTTAGGTGGCAAAAATGCGGGAGCCCTTTCTCAAATTGCTTATGTTTGCTTAGGTTTATTCTTTCCAGTTTTTCCTGTCTTTACCCAAGGGGGCGGTATAGGTTATTTAAAAGAACCTACCTTCGGCTACCTAATTGGCTTTATTGCCGGGGCTTGGGTTTGCGGTTTTTTTGCATTTCGGATGCCACCACGCTTAGAGTCTTTAGCCTTTAGCTGTCTTTGCGGTTTACTAACTATCCATATTTATGGTCTAGCATATTTGATGATTTCTAACTTTGCTTTTAACGGCGCAGGTGTTGGGGATTTGACCCTAATCCAGGCAATTATGAAATACTCGATTTCTGCGCTGCCAAGACAGCTAGTGATTGTATGTGCTGTCACAGTTTTGGCATTTTTTCTGCGGCAACTGATGTTTTATTAAAGAAAGTAGGTTGAATGGAGTTGAAAAACGGCATTTTCTGGGCTGCTGCTGTTATTAGTTTAATTCTCGATCAGTTGAGTAAATATTTAGTATTACGCAATTTTGAGATCACAGAGACTCTTCCCCTATGGCAAAATGTATTTCATCTGACTTACGTAACTAACACTGGCGCAGCTTTTAGTCTCTTTAGTAATGGAGGAGCCTGGTTGCGCTGGCTATCACTAGGAGTAAGTCTTGGTTTAATTGCTCTCGGTTGGTTGGGACCAAAACTTAATAATTTTGAACAATTAGGCTATGGCTTCATTTTGGGAGGAGCATTAGGTAATGGTATTGACCGATTTGCCCTTGGTTACGTTGTCGATTTTCTAGATTTTCGCCTGATTCAATTCCCTGTATTTAATCTTGCCGACACTTTTATTAATCTTGGGATTGTCTGCTTGTTGATTGCAAGCTTTAGACCTAAATCTCGTTCCTCAAGTTCCTTAAAAGATCGTTGATGGTTGATGGTTGATGGTTGATGGCTCATTGTTCATCTCATGACGGGGTTGTGTTACATATAGCTAATTCTCATACCAAATTGCTCTCTAATAGATAAAATTTTTCTCCCCCTCTCCCCATTTCCCTCTCTCCCCCTCTCCCCTTCTCCGAAGGAGTTGCCAGGAAATAATAAAATAACTCCTGAGATTTATTATCAATTAGCATGGCTTGTTGCAAGTGGTACGTGCAAGTAGCTATTATTGTCATTAAAGGGGTTTTATTTGAGAGGATTATCATGGCTACTTACACAGCCGCTTCACTCAAAGCTGAACTCAATTCTCGGGGTTGGCGTCTGACACCGCAAAGAGAGACGATTCTCCATGTCTTTCAGAATCTGCCTAGGGGACACCATTTGAGTGCTGAGGAACTACATAACCTACTAGAGCAGCGCGGTGAACCAATTAGTTTGTCTACAATATACCGCAGCGTTAAATTAATGGCGCGGATGGGCATACTAAGAGAATTGGAGTTAGCAGAAGGACACAAACATTATGAACTCAACCAGCCTTTTCCCAATCATCATCATCATCTAGTGTGCATTCAATGCAACCGTACGATTGAATTTAAAAACGATTCAATCTTGAAACAAGGTATGAAACAAGTGGAAAAGGAAGGCTTCCAACTGATTGATTGTCAGTTAACAATTCATACCATTTGCCCGGAGGCGCTGAGGATGGGTTGGCCTTCTGCACTGCCAAGTAATTGGCGTTGCTCAAGAGCAATTGCCCAAGATGATCAAGAAGATTAAGAGTTACTTTGTGACTTTTCTCAAGCCAGTGCGGCCGACTTTATTAAAAATAACTCAATTATTAATTGTCTAATTATGATTAATATTTCGGTCGCTAAGGTTTTGAACAAGTGTATTTATTAACTTCATAATTGTTGATTGACTCAGATCAACTATTTGGCAAGGGATATTATTACAAATCACCCTCAATTCCACATTTAAGCCTAGCTTCGTCTATATTGTGTCTAGCTACTTATATCCCACGATTTCAGGAGAACCTTTTGCTCAGATTTGTTGGACGCTGGGGTTGGTATTGTAACTGTGCAGAAATTAGCAGGTCATGCCTCTCCTGTTACTACTGCTAAATATGATAGAAGAGGCGAGGAAGTGAAACGGAGAGCAGTGAAGAATTTGGGGTTTTGAGGTTTGTAAAAGCCGCACCAAACAAATACAAGTCCTTGCCACTACAATTTGCGATTGCACTAAGTTTTTAGCTCACTCATTCTGTGCCCACCCTCAAATATCAATACCTACACCACGATGATCAGATCCTGTCAGATTTTGGTTTGGGTTATTGGGCGTACAGTTGCAGACAGCTGTTTGTTGCAGCTGATTCGGATTGAAGAACTGGTTAAAGCTTATCCAATAGTCAAAGGCATTGGCAACAGTAGTGTTTCCCGGTGAATAATACCATAAAGGGTGATGAGCATTTGGAGGTGGAGGATACTGTACTCCCACGCCTGCGTTATTGATAGCCAGAGCCGGAGTATTAAAATCTCCACCGCAGATCGTTATTAGTGGGTTTTGAGCTTCGAGGAGGTTTCTTATCGCTAACATTACTGTTGTTGCCTGACCCGTTCCAGGTGCTCTGTTATGAATAAATCCTACGCTATATTGGTTGTTGTTCAATGTAAAATTAACGTAGACAATGTACCGATAGTCTGGGATTGCTCCATGGGGAATCTGAAGATGAGATGTATACCTGTTATTAGCAGGATTAATTTGTTGGTTTACCCAATTGATGGGGCCTACACTGGTAAAATATAAAAGGCCAAAATGGTTAATAACTGCATTTCCATCAACAACAATCGCAACCACTTCGTTACTATCTTGTATAACTGAACGACCGCAACGTATAACCGCTATATGCCTGCCTAAATTATTATTACCTGCGGGAATTCCGAGTGCATTACCCAAATTGTTGAGTGCTTGTTGGACATTTTGCTGTGCGGCGCCATCCGCAACCAATACTTCTGTAAAGCCAGCAAGATTAACATTCGCTCCTTGTGGTAGCACATTATTGTGGTAATTAAGCATTTCTCTGTGTAAGGCTAGCTGCTTTTGTGTGGGATTTCCTCCTGCAGTAAATTGTGTATTAGCATTGTATTTTAGCAGATTCATATGAAATGCTCTCATGATATGAGATCTCCTTTGCTCTTTAATGCCTTAAATTTTATTTATGATTTTGACGAAAGTTAGATTTTTTATTCAAAAGTAAACCGAGACCTATAAGCATTAGACTAGCACTCATGGTTGGTTCTGGTACAGAAGTAATACCACTAACTGTACCCGACAGTACTACGGTTCCAGACGACGAGGTAAGTGAAAACTCAGGTACTTCTGTTGCTAAAGTTGGTTCTAAGAAATTCAGAAAAAATGTCTCTGTACTAGATATGTTAATGAACGGTCCAAGGTCTACTCTTTCAGTAAGTTGAGGTCTAGAAAATAGAGGAGGAATTAAATCTACCGCTAAAAGAGAAGGAAAAGGAAAAGGTGGTGGTGGGAGGAAAATCACTGTAGGTCCATCATCAGGACCTGGACCAATTATTATACCACCAGGAGGTACAGGTTGTGGTTGTGGTTCTGGATTAGGCTGAAAACTCAATACGCCAGACGAAGAAAAATCAGCAATAAAATCCGCTGAAAATGCACCAAAAGGTAAATCATCAACCAACTCTTCGGATACAAAATCTGGATTAATGGAACTGACATCTAATTCTAAACTAAAAGAGGGATTTGCTTTTACAGGTTGACAGAAAGACCCTAGAAAGCATGTAGTACTTAAAACAGCGATTCCCAGTTTTACAGATTTTTTGTTTAGTATCATAGTATTCTCTTTTTACTACAAAATTTATTCTCCGAATTTATGAGAGAGCAACACGTCACCTAGAATCTATGTAAGGTAAGGGTTTTAACTATTATTCAAATTCGGAAACCCTTAATTATAGTCTTCAACGTAACAAGGAGAAGAAAAAATTAGGCTTTTAAGCATTGAAGTCAAAAAAATTGGGCATCAATAGGCTGTTAATCAGCCCGTCTTTCGAAATGTAGTCTTGCTCAAACGCTTACCACCTGGAAGTCTTATCCTTGTGTGTCGCTCCTCTAGATATGAATTAGCTATCAAGTTTATTCTGATTAATATTTTATTCCTTTAAATTATTATTTATACTAGTCTTTTTTAAAGAAACGGTAAAGATTATGTAAGTAAATTGGATATACTATTCACCGAAACTTTAAGATTAACAATTCCAGGCTTTTGTCAAACTGGAGTTTTGAACTACTTAGTTACTAATTCACAAGCTTTTCTATCCCTCTTCTGTCACTCTCCGGTTCTTCCTATTATTAATACTTTCTAGCAATGAGGTATATTAGTCGATACAGCGTTTGCCCATCGAATTTTGGCAAATTCCAGGTCCTAACCAATTTCTAGGAAGGAAAAAATCTGCGATTGCCTTCGGCACTAGCGAAGCTAATCGCCTACCATGTAAGAACTCTAGAATTTAGAAATGGCAAAGGTTTTCGGAGAGTGACAGAAGAGGGATACTATTTAATTTAAAGATAAATCTTATAGATTGACATCCCCCCATCTCCCCATCTCCCCATCCCCCCATCTCCCCATCTCCCAACTCTCCTACTCCAACTGAAGATTGTTAAACTAATCAAGCTGACGCTCTATTTTCGATGGTGAGCTATGCCTGAATTTTTATTAGAAGTAGGTACAGAAGAATTACCCGCAGATTTTGTCGATAGCGCAATCACACAGTGGCTCTCGCGTATTCCCCAAAGCCTAGATGAGCAATTGCTCACCCCAGAAGCACTCGCAGTTTACGGCACTCCCCGACGTCTGGCAGTGTTAATTAAAGGTTTACCACAACGGCAGCCAGACCGAGAAGAAGAAATAAAAGGGCCACCAGCGAAGGCAGCCTTTAAAGAGGGCAAACCGACAAAAGCAGCAGAAGGGTTTGCTCGTAAGCAGGGGGTAGCACTCGATGCCCTGGAAGTTAGAGATACTGATAAAGGAGAATTTGTCTTTGTTGTCAAACAAATATCTGGTTATCCTTGCACAGAAATTCTCACAGAACTGATTCCCCAATGGATTTTCGGGTTAGAAGGCAGGCGGTTTATGCGCTGGGGAGATGGAGATTTGAGGTTTCCTCGACCAATTCGCTGGCTGGTGGCACTGTTAAATGATGCCTTACTCCCGGTAGAATTGCTAAATGGCTCAGAGATGATTAAAAGCGATCGCAACTCCTGTGGGCATCGCATTCTCAATCCAGAACCCGTCGAAATTCCCCAGGCTTCTGATTATCTCGATTGTCTGCGCCATGCCTATGTAGAGGTGTCACCAGATGAGCGTCGCCGCCAAATCCAAGAGCAAGTGACGGCAGCAGCTAAAAAGTTGGTTGGTCATGTACCAATGTACTCGGATTTATTGCAAGAAGTCACCAACTTAGTAGAATGGCCAATAGCAGTTGTCGGGAAATTTGACTCACAATTCTTGAGTCTGCCAGTAGAAGTGGTGGAAACGGTGATGATAACTCACCAGCGTTACTTCCCCGTGTTCAAAAATGATCAAGCTTCCGAATTAATACCCTACTTCATTACTATTGGTAATGGGGACTCTGCTAAATCTGAGATTATCTCTGCCGGGAATGAGAGGGTAATCAAAGCGCGGTTAGCAGATGGTCAGTTTTTCTACCAAGCTGATTTAAAATCATCCCTAGAAAGTTACTTGCCTGAACTTGAGAAAGTAACCCTGCAAGAAGATTTGGGTTCAGTACGCCAAAAGGTGGCGCGGATAGAGAAGATTGCCGCTCAAATTGCAGAGCAACTGGCAGTCTCAGATACTGCTGGCACTGATATTTTACGAGCCGCTTTGCTCTGTAAAGCTGACTTGGTTACTCAGATGGTTTATGAGTTTCCAGAATTGCAAGGGGTGATGGGGCAAAAATATGCTGCCGCCAGTGGGGAATCGGAGGCAGTGGCAGAGGCAATTTTTGAACATTATTTACCCAGAGGGGCGAGTGATTCTCTACCTCAAACTCTAGCAGGTCAAGTTGTAGGTTTAGCTGACAGGCTCGATACTTTAGTAAGTATCTTTGGACTGGGAATGCTGCCTACTGGTTCATCGGATCCTTTTGCCCTGCGCCGTGCAGCCAATGCGGTGGTTAATATTACCTGGGAGGCAGATTTGCTGATTAATCTTAATCAGCTGTTGCAGGATATAGCTGTAGATTTTGTAGAAACCTTTGCTCGCAATGACTCTAGCTCTCTGGCAAAGTCGCTACAGGAATTTTTTTTACAGCGTATCCGTACGCTCCTGCAAGAGGAACAAGAAATCGACTACGATTTGGTGAATGCAGTTTTGGGAGAAAATGACCCTGAGTATCAACACAGGGCCCTAACCAACTTGCTAGATACCCGCGATCGTGCCCTATTTTTGCAGTCAATCCGCGACAATGGTACTTTGGGCGAAATTTATGAAACTGTTAACCGTTCAACTCGTCTAGCAGCTCAAGGTGATTTAGATACTGCCCAGCTAGAACCAGCAGCATTGGTGAGTACAGAATTATTTCAGAAGTCCTCAGAGCAAGCCCTCTACGATGCTTTAGTCAAACTGGTACCGCAAACTCAAACCTCTAGGGAGGAGCGAGATTACCAGAAGTTAGTGGCAGCAATCAGTGAGATTGCTCCTACGGTTAGCGAATTCTTTGATGGTACTGAAAGTGTCCTGGTAATGGATCCTAATCCAGAAATCCGGCGCAACCGTCTAAATCTTTTGGGTTTACTGCGTAATCATGCCCGTGTAATAGGAGATTTCGGCTTAATTGTCAAGAGTTGACATCCTCCCTTCGATTCGAGGATAAGGGGACTTGAGGAGTTTTTCACCAAACAAATTTCCCCCTCAGTGTCTACATATCTCCGTATAACCCCCTCTGCTGTCACTAAGGCTGTCATACTAAGAATTACTCGCTTTTTGTGGGTGCCAAAAGCAGAGCATGTCAGTGGGTGCAAATAGGGTGAGCGAAAAAAAGAGTGGGGGAACAAGTAAGCAGACGCGGTGACGCGGTGACGCGGTGACGCGGAGAATTAAAATTCCAACCAAAATTTCGCTCACCCGTGCAAATACCCTACTACAGTAGGTTGGGTTGAACGTAGTGAAACCCAACCTAAAAGTGAAGTGCTGAGTTTCAATCCTCAGCTCAACCTACAAAAGTGACATGCTCTCACCAAAAACTAGGGAAGTACAAAACAGGAGGTATTTTTCACCAAGCCCCGTTTGGGGTTAGAACTTCTTAACCAAGTAATAAGTTTAATTGAATACACACTTATTACTTATTACTTATTACTTATTACCTGATTCTTATTATTGTCTAACTGCATGAGAGCGATACAGCTACGCATAAATCCCTTGCAAGACATTAAGGAACTCTATCAGTTTCTGACAACTTATCAACAAATTGCCTTGGACACGAAACAGACTCAGATTGTGAGTCTGTCCTTAACAATTCCCTTAGTTGAACCGCTAGCTGTTCTCAAGGCTATGGGCAAAGCTGATCAACCTCATTTTTATATGGAGAGGCAATCACAAGCAGAGGCAATCGTTGCTATTGATGTAGCGGTTAAGAAGGAAATTCAAGGCTCAGATCGATTCTCTCAAGCACAAGCATTTATTGATTGTTGTCTGGAACGTATCACGGTAGAAGGTAATCTCCACCAACCTTTTTCTGGTCCTCATTTCTTCTGTAGTTTTAGTTTCTTTGCTAGTGAAAACAACAACAATTTAGTTCTCCCAGACGCCACAATTTTTCTGCCTGCAATTCAGATTGCTCGCCAGCATCAAGATTGTATTTTTGTTGCAAATTTAGTCATTACTCCACAGGGCAATATTCGGGAATTAGTCGAGGGAACTTGGCAGTATTTGCAGAAGGTTAGGACTATTGAGTATGCTCCTTCCTGGAAAGTTACTAAAGCTAGCGATAATGGCTATCCAAAATTCAGCGACAGTAATATTGAAGATTTTAAGACAGCAGTCAACTCTGCCTTGAAATCGATTCGCTCCCAAGACTTTCACAAACTAGTCTTGGCTCATAGCATTGATGTTAAACTCCCTTCCTCATTTCAACTTACTTCTTGTTTGCATCACCTACGTCAGCGCTACACCGCCTGCTGCACCTTCTCACTAAGCAATGGTGATGGCACTACCTTTATTGGTGCCACTCCTGAAAGATTGCTACGGATTCAAGAGTACCAACTTACTACAGATGCCCTAGCAGGTTCTACTCCCCGAGGCAAGACAGCAGTTGCAGACAATTACTTATCGCAGGATTTATTGAATAATCCCAAAGAATTGCATGAACACCAAGTAGTGCTAGAGTTCATTACTCAAAAGCTTACTAGCATGGGGTTGACACCGCTGTTTTCTTCTGAGCCTCATCTGTTGCAACTCCCCAACATCCAACATTTGTGGACACCTGTTCATGCTAAGATTACTCCCGAAATCCGTGCCTTAGAATTAGTTGGGGCTCTTCATCCGACACCAGCTATGGCTGGTACTCCTCGCGAGATTGCCTGTAAGCAAATCCGCCGTTACGAATCCTTCGAGCGGAATTTGTATGCAGCACCCTTAGGTTGGGTAGATTATCAAGGTAATAGTGAGTTTGTGGTTGGCATTCGCTGTGCCTTAGTGCAGGAATACTGGGCAACACTCTACGCCGGAGCGGGAATTGTTGCAGGCTCAGAGGCAGCTAAGGAAGCTGCCGAGATTTTACTCAAGTTTCAGGTATTGTTGGGTGCTTTGTTTGATTGTGGATAAGCTTAATGCTGTTGTTAAAGAATGTTACAAAGGGCGATTAGCCTGAAGGGAAAATCTCGGAGCTGATCATGGATAATCAAGCTTAGAACTATCGGCTTTTCCCTACTCCCTACTCCCTGCTCCCTGCTCCCTCTCCTTACCACCAGACTTATTCAGTAAACCCTATATAACGATGGGGAGGTGAGGTGTGAAGTGGTGAGGTGATGAGATTGACCTTAACTTTTGCTATAAATTCTACTTAATCAAAGTACCTAACTTACCTTAATTTTTAGTTATCGACCTCTGAGGAAATCAGCAATAGATTGGTCTTGTAAGCAATAAACACAGGGTACTATTGAAATGAATACAGATATTATTACAGGCACCAATCTTGATGATCTTCTCAATGGAACTAGCAGAGATGAGGAAATCCTTGGTTTAGATGGTGATGATACCCTCAATGGTGGTTCTGGTGACGATACTCTCGATGGCGGTAAAGGTGATGACCTTCTCAATGCTGGCTCTGGCGACGATATCGTCAAAGGCGGTAAGGGTGATGATACACTAAATGGCGGTTCTGGCGACGACCAAATGAGAGGAGGCCAGGGCGATGATCTCCTTAATGGTGGCTCTGGTGATGATATCCTCAAAGGTCGTAAGGGCGATGATCTCCTCAATGGCGGTTCCGGCGACGACCAACTCTTTGGTGACGACGGCGATGATACCCTCATTGGTGGCTCCGGCGACGATACTCTCAAAGGTGGTAAAGGTGATGATGTCCTCATTGGCATTAATACCAGTGAAGGGCCCATGGCAGGAGAAATCGACATGATGACTGGTGGTGAAGGAGAGAATACCTTCGTCGTTGGCGATGGCTCCGGACTATTCTACACAGGAGGGATGGATAGCTTTGCCTGGGTAACTGATTTTACCAGTAGCGATGACAACATGATCCAGCTCACCGGTGGTTCCTATGAACTTGGTTCCATGAGCATGGGCGGTAAAGACGGTGTCGGGATCTTCAACGGCTCACAAATGTATGCCTTCGTCCAAGGTGTGGGCATGGATGATCTCGTCGAGTCTTCTAGTAGTAGTCTCACTTTCTACGAAGTAGCTTAATGCTCAATAGTGCTTAAGCTCTATTGAGACAACGAACTCTTCTTCAATGAGAGTAACTAGAATAGCCAGGTTTAGTGTAATTAGCCCTGATGGGTAGTTAACTGAAACTGACAAACTTTCAAATCCCCCACTGCTGATCAACTGTCACAGTGGGGGATTACTGAGACTGGGGGGTGCAGAATAAGTACCTGGACAAAAATAAAGTTTGCTGGTTAAGGCAGGGTGTGGGGTGTGGGGTGTAGGGTGTAAGGGAATTCCGGGCGATTTCATAATTGTTTACACAGTTGCTTTTATTTATGTCCGACTACTTATAGGTTTTGAGATTTATTGTTGCAGTTTACTATATCTATTTGTCTGGGTTACAATCAAGGATGGGATATGAGAGTTATAAATAATCTTTTAGGGTTTGAGATATTAACTGCAACAAGGGTTGTCTATGCAAATTCTACACGTAATGCTACGAGTTGGTAATCTCGAGGATTCAATCAATTTTTACTGTGATGTACTTGGGATGAAAGTGTTGCATCAAAAAGACTATCCAGAAGGAAAATTCACCCTAGTCTTTGTTGGTTATGGTGATGAGGCTGATGATGGCTCAATCCAACTAACCTATAACTGGGACACTGATAAGTATGACCTGGGAAATGGATACGGTCACATTGCTATTGGTGTTGAGAATGTTTACACAATCTGTGAAGAAATTAGACTTCGTGGAGGTACAATTACGCGGGAAGCAGGCTCAATAAAAGATGATTCAAAAGTAATCGCTTTTGTTGAAGACCCCGATGGGTACAAAATTGAATTAATTCAACGCTTATAGGACTAAGGAATAGGGGAATATATACACCCATATTGCTAACTGAAATTAAATGTCGTAATTCAGATACCAAAATATAGCACTTAGTGGTGGGTTGCGTTACCCCCTCTTTAATAGAATTATTCTTAGAGTAAGTAATTTACTTTCCTTGTATAATAAAGCCGAAGTATATAAGGAGCAAGCTATGGCTACTAAAGAAGCTGCGCAATTTACACTTTATGCTAAGTGGAAATACGAAGCGACCGGACCAGTTAACCCTGATGTGGAGAAGAATTATCTCAGAGCAGTAGTAGCGATCGCTAGTGCGGATGGAGAGGCATCACAGAAAGAATTAGATTGGTTTGCAGAAGAACAACGGCTGCTAGGATTACCAGCTGAGGTTATAGAAGAAAAGTGAAAGGGTGGATACAATTCAGGGATGTTAGGAGCCTGACGACCTGATACAAATAAATAAACTGGATTGATGTTTTTTTGTTGAAGTTTTCTAGCTAGTTCATAAGCAATTAATGCCCCCATACTATGACCAAAGAGCGCAAATGGCTTATCGGCATGTGGGAGAAAGATTTCCACTAATTTCTCTGTCAGAACTTCAAGATTTGAGATTGGTTTTTCTCTAATACGATTTTCTCTTCCGGGTAGTTCAATCGGACAAAGCTCTATATTTGACGTCAATTCTCGATGCCAGAGACGAAAAATTGATGATCCACCTCCTGCATAGGGTAGGCAAAATAGACGTAAATTAGCTTTTGGATTGGACTGGGGGCATTTAATCCAGAGATTAGGTATCTCTATATTCTGCTTAATTTCAGCAGGTTCAAGTGAGAGTTCTCCAAGTACTTGAGTAGATCTCGCTTTGTCTTCTTCTTTTTGCTGGGTACTCATATCCTCTAAAACTAGAACCTCTGGCAGCAGATAATTCACCAATGCCTCTAAGGTTGGATAGTCAAAGAGCAGAGTTGAGCGCAAGGAACATTCAAGACTTTTTTCAAGATAGTTTCTCAATTCAACTGCCATTAGGGAGTCAAATCCTAAGTCAAATAAAGACTGCTGTGGTTCAATCCTGGTACTGATATTCAATCCGATTATTTTTCTAATACCGGAACCAATATGTTCCCTTAAGATGGTTCGGCGCTCATGAGCCAGAGTAGCTTTTAGTTGGGAAACTAAGGCTGGTTGCTCTTGAGATGGTCTAAGAGCAGTTTGCCGTAATTTTTCAAAAAATAACCTATTTTCTGGATTTTGAAAGTTCACTTCTAATGATTGCGATCGCGCCTTTTTCAGTTGCAAGCCGATTAATTCGGCATAAACTTGACCCTCTTTCCCAAATAACTGTAAATCTGCCTTAAGGGTTTCTTGACCAGGTTGAGCATGAAGTTTAACGTAACTGAAAACCTCGCGGGTAGGATACTGCCAAAATGTGAAATGTGGATAGGCGACAGGTAAATAAGTTTCTGAAAAGTCCCTAGGCAGAG
>JAAHGS010000126.1 GCA_010692645.1 Symploca sp. SIO2E9 | reverse complement strand
AGCCTTATTCTGTATACGATGTCCAGACCCTCGCGGCACTGGACTTCCGATCTATTATCGTCCCATCTCCCCCTCTCCCCCTCCCCCCCTCTCCCCCTCTCCCCCTCTCCCCCTCTCCCCCTCTCCCCATCTGTTTCAATGAATTGGCTTTCCCTGCTACTGTTAAGAATGTAGGCTTACGACTCAATTTGCTAAAATTAAAAAGCCTCACAACTAATGCTCATGGCGACTTCTGTGCTGCATAGCTTGCTGCGAGAGATGCCCCACTTGCGGCAACAACTCTACTTCAAATCTTCTCTAACTGCACTCTCCCATGCAATGGAAGACCAAGTTTTGGTAGGAGCAGAGCAGCCCTTGGTGATTGCCTGCTTCCAAAGAGAGCGGTTCTACCGCCAGGAAGCCCACCGCTATCGGCGTATTGCCGAACTTACCCCTCAAGTTTATGTACTCTCAACACCGGAAACAGATTTCAAGCATAGTTCCGAGTACTACGAAACAGTAGCACTAGAACCATCAGACACTCTAAGTCAAGAGTGGCATTTAGTTGTAATAGGGGAACAGTATGCTCACTGCCTAATTTGCCGGGAATGCTCAAAACCAGTAACAGAGATTGCCTCTTCTGAAATGGATTCTTCCCGACGCTTTGAAGGAATCTGGACTTTTGACAGAAATGTCACTCAGAAAGCTGCCCAGTTAATCCTAGAGCGCATCGAAGTTTATCGTCCAGAACTAGGTACCAAGATTAAACGGGCAAAATCAAAGTATTTAGGAGCTGGTTTGGTATCTAGTTACCCATTAAGCCAAAAATCGACTAATTCCGATGCCTTTGTCCAGCGCTTGGTAACTTACTTGCAAGCTGGTCAATACAAACTGCTCAAAGCCTATCGCTCCCTTTCTGCCCAAGAAGAGAAAGAGCGTTTGATGAACTCAATTATTGCAGTCATTAGGCGCTCTCTCAACCCTAATGAAATTCTTGAAGTCGCAGTACAAGAATTGGGAAGAGCGCTAGGAGCTTCTCGTTGCCTGATTTACCGTTGTAAGGCAACAGATCTTAGCGCTAAAATCTCTCACGAATTTTTAGTGCCTCTAGGCGAGACAACTTTAGTTTCCACAAAGGGACAAATCTGGTCTTTGCAAGATAACTGCCTTTTTCAGGATGTCCTACAGTCTCAGGAATTGGTTTATGTAGAAGATACTTATACTGAACCCCGCATTCAGGATATCCAGAATAAAAGGGCTGATAGTTATGTAAGTAACAATGGCAATTCTACCTCGGCAAGTTTAAAAACCCTGGTGCAGCAATTTGCAATCAACTCCTGGCTAATGGTACCAGTACTTTATCAGGGTCAGTTGCTGGGGATGGTAGAGTTGCATCAGTGTGGGGCTACAGCTCATAAGTGGCAAGCCGATGAACTGAAAATGGTCGAAGCAATTGCTACCCAAGTCGGTGTTGCCCTGATTCAAGCCGAAGCCTATGCCAACTTGGAAGATTTGAATCAACAGCTAGAAGCCCTTGATCGCACTCGCGGTAACTTAGTTGCAATTACTGGGCATGAACTGCGTACACCCCTATCAACCATTCAAGTATGCCTTGAGAGTCTGGCAAGTGAACCGGATATGTCCTTAGAGTTGCGCCAAGTCATGCTTAACACCGCCTTGGTTGATGCTGAACGAATGCGCAAACTGATCCAAGACTTCCTCACCCTCTCACGCTTGGAAAGTGGTCGCGTGCAATGGCATCCAGAAGCCCTATCACTCAAAGAATGTATTGATCTTGCACTCAGCCACGTTCGTTCTCATCGCTCTGAGACAGAAAGACCAAAAATTAAAGCTCAAGTCCCAGATGACCTACCCCTAGTTCAAGCTGATGGTGAATGGCTAGTGGAAACTCTGACTAAACTTCTAGACAATGCTTGCAAATTTACCACACCTCAGGGGCAAATTACTATTGAAACCTGTAGTAGCGGAGGTTCGATGCTAGAAGTTACGGTAACAGATACTGGTCGTGGCATTGAACCAAACCGTTTAGAAGATGTCTTTGATCGCTTTTACCAAGAAGAAGGAGCTTTGCGGCGCACCACTGGCGGCATGGGCTTGGGTCTAGCAATTTGTCGCCAGATTGTCAAGGGTTGGGGCGGTGAAATTTGGGCAAATTCTGCCGGCAAAGACCAAGGTTCTAGGTTTCACTTCACCGTTCCAATTATTCCCTTTTCCTCAGAGTCAGAGGATTCAACAAATAACGCTAAGCCACGGGCAAAGAGCAAGAAGCGTTCAGGAGTAAGGGGGACAAGGAGTAAAGGTTGAACCATTCCCACGGCGTGTTTCCCCTCGGATTGCTGGGATACTGGCGTAGATTGCTTCTTTAAGCCTTCTTAATATCTACTTTCCTGTCTAATCACGAACTATTACAGATCTTGACAGATTCGTAAGAAAAGCGTAGGCCTGGTGGTAGGATTGCCTCAAATATCTACATAAAAGTTGAGAATAGAAACTATGGCAGAAGAAACCCTGACTGGAAAACCTCCAATTTTTGGTGGTAGCACTGGTGGCTTGCTGACTAAAGCTGAAGTAGAAGAAAAATACGCGATCACTTGGACTAGTAAACAACAGCAGGTGTTTGAAATGCCCACTGGTGGCGCTGCTATCATGAATGAAGGTGAAAATCTGCTCTATCTTGCTCGTAAGGAGCAATGTTTAGCTTTAGGCACACAGTTGCGGACGTTTAAGCCCAAAATCGTAGACTACAAAATCTATCGGATTTATCCCACTGGTGAAATTCAGTATCTGCATCCAGCAGATGGTGTCTTCCCAGAGAAAGTAAATGAAGGACGTCCTTTCGAGGGTAAGAAGGACAGAAGCATTGGCAGTAACCCAGAACCAGCAACTATAAAGTTCAGCGGCAAGCAACCTTGCGATGTGTAGAAACAGGCGAAAATAAGCCCTCCCCGCCCAAAAAAATAATCCTTGACTTGTACCATAAAAGCTTCTTATTTATAACACAAGCAAATGTACAAGTTAAGGATTATTTGGTAACGTAAAAGGCGAAAGCAAAACTTTACTTTTGCCTTTTTTTAATTATTAGGGCTATTAATACAATTAGGGAACTCCAAGAAATAAATTATCCAATTTACTTGGAAATATGACCTAAAGAATCTTCTCCCCGAGCCATCCCCCCATCCCCCCTCTCCTCGATGGGATATTTTTTTATTTGGAAGTCCCCTTATTACTATTGCCAATACCTATGATTTGCTCAGATTTCTTGCAGTTCTCCCAATTGGCTGAGCAGGGCAACTTTGTGCCAGTTTACCAGGAGTGGGTAGCAGACTTGGAGACGCCAGTGTCTGCTTGGTATAAAATTTGTGCTGGTCAACCCTACAGCTTCCTATTGGAATCGGTAGAAGGCGGCGACAACTTGGGACGCTACAGTTTATTGGGTTGTGACCCTTTGTGGGTATTGGAAGCTAGGGGTAATTGTACAACTCAAACACATCGGGATGGTTCGGTCAAAGTGTTTAAAGGTGACCCCTTCAACACCTTAGCTAGTTGCCTAGAACCCTATCACCCAGTAAATTTGCCCCAACTGCCGCCAGGGATTGGTGGCCTGTTTGGTTTCTGGGGTTATGAGTTAATTCGCTTTTGCGAACCACGCGTCCCAGTTTACCAAGCAATGGCAACTGACTTGCCCGATGGTCTCTGGATGCAGGTAGATAAGCTGATTATTTTTGATCAGGTGAAGCGGAAAATTTGGGCGATCGCTTATGCTGATGTGTCAGATGCTAAACTCGACTTACACCTAGTATATCGGCAGGCATGTGACCAGGTACAGGCGCTAGTCAATAAATTAAGTGAGCCTCTATCAGCAGTAGATACCCTATTAAAATGGACACCTCCAGATGGTATCAAATCTGAACTTGCCTATAGGAGTAACACCACAGCCTCGCAATTCTGCGCTAATGTCGAAAAAGCTAAAGATTACATTAGGGCAGGTGATATCTTTCAAGTAGTACTTTCCCAGCGCCTCCAGACAGAGTACAGCGGTGAACCATTTGCACTTTACCGTTCTCTGCGCCTAATCAATCCCTCGCCCTACATGGCCTATTTTAACTTTGGTGATTGGCAAATCATTGGTTCGAGTCCAGAAGTGATGGTCAAGGCAACAACATCTCCTCACGGGAAGCTCACGGCAACTTTGCGACCAATTGCCGGGACTAGACGCAGGGGTAAGACTCCCCAAGAGGATGATGCTCTTGCCCTAGATTTGCTCCAGGATCCAAAAGAAATTGCTGAACATGTTATGCTTGTTGACTTAGGTCGTAATGATTTGGGTCGTGTCTGTAAGAGTGGTACAGTGAACGTTGATCAACTAATGGTCATCGAGCGCTATTCCCATGTCATGCACATCGTCAGCAATGTTGTTGGCGAACTCGACACAGGGAAAACTGCTTGGGATTTACTCAAGGCCTGCTTCCCTGCTGGTACTGTCAGCGGTGCCCCCAAGATTAGAGCGATGGAAATTATCCACGAACTGGAACCAGAACACCGAGGTCCATACTCTGGAGTCTATGGCTGGTACGATTTTGAAGGTCAGCTTAATAGTGCGATTACCATTCGCACTATGGTTGTTCGCACTATCGACTCTGACAAGCATACTGTCTCAGTTCAAGCAGGTGCCGGTTTGGTTGCCGATTCCGACCCAGAAAAAGAATACGAAGAAACTCTTAATAAAGCTAGAGGTCTTCTCGAAGCAATTGCCTGTCTTGTTGAGACTAATTTAGTATAAGTAGTTTAATTGCTATCGAGTAGAGGGCGATCGCAGAATTACCGCTTTGAAAGGCACAATACCGCGCTTTTCACTCTTAATGCAACGAGCTGCCTTGCGCGATAAATCCAGATTGCGACCCTTAATATAGGGTCCGCGATCATTAATTCTGACAATCACAACCTTGCCGCTTTTCAAATTTGTCACTTGCAAATAAGTATCAAAAGGCAAGGAGCGATGGGCAGCCGTTAGTTCATACTGGTTAAAAATTTCACCATTGGCAGTCAGTCTCCCATGAAAATAGGGACCATACCAGGAGGCAACTCCATTGAGCATTGTTGATGTTTCTACCAGATTGTACATTTGCCTCTGTGCTGGTGCTAATTGTAAAGGAGATTTGCCCTGAGCAAGGCGAAGATTGTTTGCCCATTCAACCGCAAGTAGTTCTCGATTACGCTCTATACCAGCTGCTAGAGAGTCGTCAACCTTAAACAACAGATGAGTTCCCAGTTTAACAGCTGGGACTTGATCTACTAGAGCGGGTTCAACAGCTAAAGCCTTTAAATCAGGGTTAGATTTATCTCGGAAGAATCGCTTTAGACGTCTAGCCATCAGAGCTGCTTGCTGTTGCTTGGGAAGTTGGGCAACTATATGCCCCCTTACCCAAACTTGAAACTGCTCTCTATCTCCTGGAGGGAGGGCAGCAAACGCCCGAGCAGTTAGCAGTTTTGAGAATAGCCAAAAGCCTGGTTTTATTAGCCAACCTTCGCTATTCGATTTAGCTCCAACTTCTTCCCAAGAGCGAGTACTGACAACTACCACTGACTTAATAGATGGCTTTTTAACTACTTGAGACTTCTGACGCCAAGGTACAAAATTATGCACTTTGTGCAAAACACGATTAGAAATTGCTGGTTTTGAGGTCTTACGGGGAGAAATTTTCAACTCGGAAGCCGGTTGCAATAATGGTGTTGATGGTCTTAGCTCAGCTTGTCGATACTCTGGTTTTTGTGGTTTTAACTCTGGAGAGCACAAGCGCTCTTCTGCTGTATTAGGAGGCAATGTGGAACTGGCAGCTATTTGGGCTAGCTGTGTTGGCAGCTGGTAGCTAAGAGCAGCTGTATTTAGTTTGCGGTTAGGGACGGTTGAAACATACGAATTATCAGACCAGATTCCTGAGTACAATTGCGTCGTAACCACCTGAAGATAGGGGATTTCAACGGATCTACTGACAACAGACAAAATTCTGACAGGAAAAGCACTGGTAAGGTAATCAGGTACTTTTTGTAGACCCTGGCTAGAGGCAAGTAAACAGCTGAGCCAGGAAGTCACCCAAACAATTCCAAAAAATGGCATGAGCAGTAAAGTCTTGAAGTAAGTATTCCTCTAGCTGAGTTAATGAATAGTAGTACAGTATACAGGTCTATGAGAGCAATTGATCATGTTTGGGGTTAATATATCTAAATGCTCATACACTCAATTTTCTTTTGTAGAGTTGTATTTGGGGATCAAAAAAAAAATTAATCATTATTGAGTTATAGTAATCTAAAATAGTTTTACACTTACACTTTTACTTTCCCACTCCCTAAAAGACTGAGTTTTAAGATTACTGAATCGGTGTTCTCGGGGAATCGATTGTTTGGCAAGGCAAAGGGTACTCTCGTGTCTAGCTAGATTTAGCAGTATAGACGACACTGTGAAATCTAGGAGACAACCATACTCAGAAATATGATTTCTAATTGATAGCGACTTCTTAATAGGGAACCGGGAACGGGAAGAAAAATTCGCCCCGAATAGAGTTCTGGTGTTCCTTGATTTGTCAAACCTAATACAAGTCCCCCTCTTACGATTAATTCATAATCATGGGAAATTAGGAAATATTAAACTTTAGGAAAAGAAAAAAATTTTCATGCACGAAGAAAAACCCTCCCTAAATCCCCACCCCCTAAGTCCTTATGTTGCATGGGCTGGCAAACGCAATCGCGATTCCATTTGTAAAGTTTTGAAAGAAAAGCTTCCCAAAACTGAAGGTCATGTGTTAGAGATTGGCAGTGGCAGTGGCATGCATATAATTTACTTTGCTCCACACTTTGAACATCTGCATTTTCATCCATCTGACATGGATGAAAGTGTTTTTGAAAATATTCAGAGGTTAAAGAAGGAGAAAGGTGTCAACAATGTTGAAGAACCAATTAAGTTGGACGTTCTTTCATCAGAAACATGGCCCAAACCAGAAGAACAACTGTTTGAGGTGATCATTTCCATTAATATTCTTCAGGTTGCACCATTCGAGGTAGCAGAGGGAATAATGCAATGTGCAAGCAAGTTACTTAAACCAGGAGGTTTTCTATACCTTTATGGACCATTTAAAGTCAATGGAGGATATAACAGTCCATCCAATCAAGAATTTGACAAGACATTGCAAGGTTTTGGTGTTCCTGAGTGGAGTCTCAAGGATATCGCTAATTTAGCGAAGGCAGCACAAATCAATGGTCTCACTTTCCAAGAAAAGATAGAAATGACTTCCAATAACTTCTCGCTCTTTTTTGCTAAGTTATGATAAGCTAACCCCCTTCATAGTTAGGAGGGGTTTCAAAAACCCCATTCTCACCTAAAGGAATTACCGAGTTTTGAACGCTTCCTCTAAAACCTTTCCTTACCCTTGCTTAGGGATGGGTAATTCTGCTAACTGACCTTAAAGTATTGGCTGTTCAAGGGCTTTTCTGGAGGCTATACTAAGGTAATTACAGGGAATAATATCTGATATAGTTGTCCCAGAATCCGTGAGCTGATGAATTTCCAACTTAGCAGTAGATGGTGCTTCAAACAGTAAACGCTCGTCAGGAAAAACAACTCGTTCAAAATGCCAATCAGGAACATTAGCAATCCGAACCACTATTACCTTTGTTGTCCCATTTATATAGCAACAAAGAACTTGTTGAATGTAGTGTTCAGGTAGAGGATTGAGTAGTTGAGTAATCATGACAACCCCTTGGATGCAAGTATAGTTTGTTTATCCATTATTGTAGGCATAACTTCCCTACAAAAATCTCTAATACTCAGAGTTTTCTGAGCAGAGAAAGTTAAAACTGATAGCTGAATTTTTGGCTCTAGTCCATGTATATCTACAGGCATTTCTTGGTGACAGCTCCTGCAAAACCAATAAATACCAGTTGGTCGAAAATGGCGTAACAAAGTATCAGAGCAGCAAGGACAAGTTGTTCTTTTCATAGCAGTAATATTCCTCGTATCTAGATAGGAAATTCAAGCTTTATTGCCAGCAATTAACTGAGATATAGCAGCAAGTGGTTTTAGTCACATAGCATGGCAATAACTCACACCATAATTTATGCTGAGAATATCGCAGATGCCAAGGTGGATCCATCTTTCTATCTGCATTCTCTGTTCGGATGTACAGTGCAATAATGAACTATTACTTGATACTAGCTGTACATCCTCAATTACCGTATACTTATTAGGAACATGGCTGAGGACATAAGCAACTAAATCCTGGCGCAAGTTAGTGTTTGAGAATGCTCTTTGGTAAGGATATTCGGGATAGGTTTCTAGAACATCCTCAATTTCTTCACTTACAATTGGCAAAGTTAAGTTAACGATTTTCTTGCTCATCGATAGCCAGTTGAGTTCTATGATAATTGCCAGTAGCTAGCAAGCAACTTGTGGTGTTTTGAGTTGATTGCTGATCACATTCAATAATGTGCCAAATTTTACAGGTTTAGTGAGATAATCATTAGCCCCTAACTGTAAGGCTTGAGAGCGACTATCTTCGTCTAAATTAGAGGTTATAAAAACAAAAGGTATATTAGCTGTGCTTAGATCATTGCGCAGATTTCTTAGAAAACTATAGCCATCCAACTGAGGAATATCAATATCAAAAATAATCAGATCTGGCTGAAATTTTTGGGCTATTAGTAAGCAGTTTAAACCATCAACAGCACTAATAACATTGAAATTCTCTAATTCGAGCAAATTAAAAATGATTGAGCGAATAATTTCGTCATCTTCAATTATTAAAATAGTCCCGCTCATGAGATTAGTCCTTAGTCTAGAGAGTGCATATTTCAACAAGAAAGGCAGGATGCTCTGAAGCTGGATTAGCCGGATTGGACTCAAAAGAGAACTGCTATCACATCTGCTCAAGCATCATCAGTAATTATCAGATATTTTCTTAGACAAAGAATCCGTAGTCATACGGAAATCGAACCATTGTCTATTCTGAAGAGACTTGGTTTATTAAGGAAAAACTCTGACAAACCCAGGGATTTCACAATTAGGCTTCATTGTCAATACTCAATTACACTGAAACAGACATGTTTCTTCGTAAAGAACTCATATTCTCGGAGTTTGGTCTTTCAACCAGGCTTGATCACTCAATCACGAACAAGCAGAATCTCTTCTATAAAGAGGCGATCCTTGACAGAATTACCAAGCAGCAAAATAGCTTTTGCCTGTTCACAGATGTATAGTTGACCATTAGCCTCAACTCTAAAATCTTGGTCGAGTACAAAACCCTGACTCTCAAGCTTAGTTATAGCCCAATCAATTGCTAAATCAACTAGATCAACTTCCGGCATTAGAAAGGAATAATTGTGCAATAGCCAGCGACACACTTCAGGTTCAGTCTCAGCCAATCTCTCAATTCCTGCTATCAAGACTTGCTCAATATAGGTGGGATTAGGTAAAACGGTCAGAAAGTCTTTAAGGAACTTGATTGATTCTTGGTCTTGAGCTTTAAAAACATCAACAGCTAATTCAATGTATGACTCATAGGCTTCTGATTGGCTCATGCACCGAGATTCCTGCATCGTCAAAGTAAGATTCTTGACGGACAAGACAACAGGCATGGAAGGTGGTAGCAAAGGATGAAGGCAGCTGAGTTTGGGTTTAGTCGTTGCTGGTAAAATCTGAACTTCATCTTCTACTACTGACCTCTTCTGGGAGCTTTCATATCCGTAATTTCTGAACTCAGTCTTTTGGTGCTGCAGTGCTTTCATAGCCCTGTTGTAGTTCATTGATCTAATTCATCGCTCTTTAATAAAGATGATTTTTTGACTACAACTTGAGATTAGGGCATAAATGTGAGGATTTTGTGAGCAAGCCAGATAAGAGCGAGGATCAGGAGTTCAGGAGTTCAGAGGAAAAGCACAGTAAAGGTTTGAACTAGTTTATCACCCTGTTGACTCTTTAGGGGGAGGTATCAAATTTAGTATTTGAGAATACATGTTGATGATAATATAGTATTCTATGTAACTATGTAGTCTACAATACCTAAGATCTACTAGAAATGACAAGAATTGACGCTATTGCGGAAGGATTTTAGCGGGAAGCTCAACAGTGACTATGACAGTATCCACAACTGGCTCGATGTTTACCAAAGACAACTCTACTGGGTAGACCTCAACCAAGAGTTCACCAAAATCTCTAAACAGACTTGCCTATATCATCTATGAATCAGGTAGAGAAGATATTTTCAAATCTCCCTTTTTTTAAAAATGTACTCATTAACAGCATCCAAAAATTAACTGAGGGAAAAAACAATCAAAACTTTAAAGTTGATACAGATAACGGAATTTTCTTCCTCAAAATTTGTCATAACTCCAAAGAACAAGGAATTAATCGTCAGACAGAATATTTGATTCTTGAAAAAGTATATCGTGCAGGAATCGGAGCTAAACCTATTGTTTTTGACCCAGAAACAAACTCGATAATTACTAAATTCATTGATGTTCCTGCTTGGACACTTGAAGAAATCAGAACTGAATTAGCTCTAAAAAGTTTTGGCGAATCAATTCGTAAAATTCATGAACTTTCACCTATTAATCAAATGTCTGAGCTTAGGGAATTACTTGATAGATACTGGTGTTCATTAAAAAACTACTCTGAAACCAAGATCTTTAAATCATTTTTTGAAATAACACGAAAAAAACTGGATAAGTACTATCAATTAAAGGATATAAAATTTTGTCATAATGATCTCTGTTATGGACATTTCTTAAAAAATAAAACGACTATATTCTTAGATTGGGAAATGGCGGGAATGAATGATATTTATGCCGATATTGCGGCATTTAGTCATTTTCATCATCTGGATAATGAGCAAACTGAGCTATTCCTTCAAGCCTATTCACAAACATCCTTAAATAGAGATAAACTAACTGCCTACCAGGATGCAATTCTACTGCGTGAATTACTATGGGTGATCACAAAATTACGAGAAGGCTATACCGATTATTTCTATACTGATTATCGTCAAAGGTGTTTGAAAGCTGTTATGAATAAATATAAGAATAGATGATGTTATGGAGAAATATGGCTAATTATAATGCTAATCTTCTTGAATTTTACTAATGGAGTAGTGATTCTTGAATTAATTTTTGATCAGGCGTGAGGATATGAGTATGAAAAACATTTTGTTATTGGGTTCAGGTGTGTCAGTTGCTCCTCTATGCGACTATCTTAATCAACGCGGATATCATCTTACCGTCGCATCTAGAAATAAGACGACTGCAGAAGAAATTGTTAACCAACATAGACATCGTAGCTTTTTTTCAATTGACATTAATTTGTCAAACCCTGAAAATAAAGCCCTCGATGAATTGATCAAAGAAAGTGCGATTGTGGTTAGCTTTTTACCAGGTTTCTGTCAGCCTCTTGTTACCAAATATTGTCTTAAACATAGCGTTTCCTTAATCATCACTAGTCATATCGGCTATCTGTTTAAAACTCAGCAAGAATTCCAAGAATTAGATCAAAAAGCGAAAGAAAAAGGTATTGTCATTGTCACAGAGGCTGGCACAGATCCTGGATACGGAAGCATGATTGGTAAAAAGCTTATTGACGACGTTCATGCTAAGGGCGGAGAAGTCATCGATCTCTGGTATCATGTTGGCGTACTGCCCTGTAATCCTAATATTAATCCCTTCGGTTATAAGTGTTTTTGGGCGCCTAAAAAATCTCTTTTTGCTTCAGTTAAAATTAAAGATGGTTCTGGAGATTGGATTAAGGACTCACAAATACCTCTGATTACAGGAGACAAAGTTTATCTAGCAACTAGAATAGTTGAAGTTCCTAACATAGGAACTTTTGAATCTCGTCCCAATTCAGATTCTGGAGCCTATCTTTATCCTCAAGTTTACGGGATTGATAATGTTAAAAATTTCTATCATGGAACATTAAGATATCCAGGTTGGGGAGCAACATTCCAAGGGTTAATTGACCTAGGCTTCTCGGATACACAATTGCGTCCTAACCTGTTACAGAAGACTTATAAAGAAATCGTACTGGAACTTTGTGGCAACAACAATGGTGATCTCAAAGAACTTGTTGCCAAAAGATTGGGCATAGCAGTTTCCGATGATATCATTATGCGTTACGAATGGCTGGGTTTGTTTGATGACAAGCCGATTATCCCCCCAAAAGATTCCCTCTCTTATTGTGATGTAATCTCTGACTTACTGGTTCAGAGACTGGGTGTTCATCACAAAGGTGATCAAAACCTAGATCAAATTATCATGTATTACGATCTGCTCGTTCAATACCCCGAAAGAAAAGAACGCATCATTTCTATAACCAATCCTTCTGCAAAACAGGGCGATTATTCTATGTGTTCACAAATGACTTCCAAAACTGCTGCAATGATTGCCAGAAGACTATTGGAAGGTTCCCTAGATATTTTGGGTCTAAAATATCCTACTATCCCTGAAATCTATCAACCTGTTTTACAGGAGTATGCAGAAGAAGGTATCAGCTCTCAAGAAACCGTTCTACCAGCCTAAGCTCAAAAGGTAAGTTGTTGTGCATTTTTAATGCACAACAGCAAGGCAGGAGGCAGAAGGCACAAGAGTTTGGGCCATTAACTAATATCAAATAAATATATGATTTAAATGTGTAACAGCTTAGTCCAGAGAAATCAGCTTGCAGATGCAAACAGAGCACATGGTAGAGCTATCAAGATGCTCACTCTCTCCAGGTTAGAATTTCTCGGATCTGTTCAACTAAATCAATAGGATCGAAAGGCTTAGTAATTACTCCATTAACTCCCAATTCTTTAAACTGCTTTTGTTCGCTAATCTTTGCCTTGGCAGTTAATAAAATAGTGGGAATTTCAGCAGTTGCGGCATTAGTCTGCAACTGCCGAAAAGTCTCTGGACCATCGAGGTCCGGCATCATCACATCTAACAAAATTGCATCAGGTTGATCTTCATGTGCCTTAACTAACCCCTCACTACCGGAAGTGGCAGTTAGCACTTCCCACCCAGCTACTGCTTCAAGGGAAAATCGGATGATTTCTCTGACACCATCGTCATCATCAATTACTAAGACGCGTTTGGCTATCATTATTTTCCTCCCTACCTATCTGTATTGGCAATGTGAAGTAAAAACTGCTGCCCTCACCTACGGTACTATCAGCCCAAATTTTACCGCCATGTTGCTCGACAATGCTCCGGCAAATAGCTAATCCCAAACCAGTCCCCCCTTTTTTGCGGGAGTCTGAGGCATCAACTTGGTGAAAGCGCTCAAAGATACTCTCAATTTTGTCAGCAGGAATGCCCCGCCCTTGGTCTTTTACTTGAAATCGGATTTGGGGATAGTCAATTGGAGAGTGGGAAATTCTCCCTTGCTCCTCCACGGCTTGCTGTTGGACACTCAACCAAACTGTAGAACCTTGAGGGGAAAATTTGATCGCATTACCCAGAAGGTTAGTAAGTACTTGAATAATACGGTCAAAATCAGCAGTAAACTCGATTGCTTGTGGAGCAACCTCTAAACTTATTCCCCCTCGATTCGCCATCACTCGCATTTGTTCTACGGCGGTGATCATCAAATCCGCAGCATTCACCTGCTGTTTGGACAAACGAATTTTACCAGACTCCAAGCGCTCTAACTCTAGAATGTCGTTGACCAGTCGCACCAAATGTTCAGCACTCTCAGTAGCAATAGCGATGACACGCTCACCCCGCTCAGATTTAGAGTCAATTAGACCACTCGATAAAAGTTTTAAGGCACCATGAATTGAGGTGAGTGGTGTGCGGAGTTCATGGCTAACCACGGAGATAAACTCATCCTTCATCCTGGCGATCGCATAGCGTTCTGTTATATCTTCCCCAATGCTCATGATACCAATTGCCTCTCCGGAAGGATTTTGTAGCAAGGTATTATTCCAGGCAATAATTCTTTCTTCACCATACTTGGTGAGAATCGAGTTCTGGTAGTAGGGTGTGAAATCTTGTGGTAGTAATGCCTGGAATAAGGTTTGCACCTGTTGCTGTTCAGACAGCGGCACAAAAGTTTCTAACCAGTCTTTGCCTAAGACTTCTGTTTGAGTATACCCGGTTAATTCCAGGAAGAAAGGATTTGCATACTCAACTTTACCGTTTTGATCTAATCCTATAACTAACAAACGCACCTGCTCTAGTAACGTCCGCCAGCGTCGTTCCGATTCCAACAAGTTAGCTTCAGTACGTTTAAGTTGTGTAATATCTGTAATCGTACCGACAAAACCTGTCACTCCTCCCTGAGGGTCTCTTTGGGCTAACGCCTGACCAAAGACCCAGGTTACTGCGCCATCAGGACGTTGAAACCGATATTCTAAACGAAAGGGCAAGCTATTGTGTACTGCCAAGTGCCATTCATTGAAAACTTGCTCCCGATCATCTCGATGAATAGCACTTACCCAACCTCTTGCCAAAGACTGTTCTAGAGTCAGCCCAGCAATTTCACACCACCGCTCATTGACATATAAACAGTTTCCCCTAATATCAGTGCGAAATATCCCTACAGGGGATACTTCTGCCAAGGTTGCATAGCGCTTTTGACTTTCCCTAAGAGCTACTTGAGTTTGCTCTTGCTTGAAAAGTTGGTATTGCAAGCGCTCGTTAGCTCGGCTCAGTTGGGCTGTCCGTTGTGCTACTCTGACTTCCAGTTCGACTTTTGCCTCTTTCAGAGCTGCCTCTGCTTGCTTGCGTTCTGTAATATCACGAATCAGCCAACGGAAACCGACGAGTTGATCGTACTCTTGTACAGCACTTATCCTAATTGCAACTGGTAGACGCTTGCTTTCCCTCGGCCAGAGATTTAGTTCCCAAGTCTGTACCTGCTCTAAAGAACTTGTCTGCAAAGCCTTTACATTGAATTGGTTCAACTTGTTGAGAAAGGTTTGATGCTCTTGCCAGAATATGTAATTGATTAAAGGTTTGCCGATTAAAAACTGTTGTTCTAAATTGAGTTGGGATGCTACAGAGCTGTTGGCTTCCTGAATAATCCCCTGGGTATCAGTAACCAGATAACCATCAGGAGCAAAATTGAACAAATCCTGATACTGTTGCCTCTGAGTTGCTAGTGATTGTTGAATTCTCGCCAGTTCTTGGTTGTGTTGACGTAGTTCTTCCTCATTCACCCTGAGTTCTTCGAGCGTCACCTCCAATTCCTCATTGACTTCTGTTAACTCAAAGTTACGTTGCTCTAACTCCCTATAAGCCTGGTGGAGATCTTCTTTGATCTGTTTGCGTTTAGTTATATCTTCAACTACATAGGCAAATCGCCGAGAGCTATCAGAACTTACCGGAATTGAGGAAACTATAACTGAGAGCCATTTTTGACCATCAACAGTATTGTGAAGATATTCAAATTTTACAGGTGATTGGGTACGCTCAGTCTCACCATACCGCTCCATCCACAGGCGTAAATGCTGTTGTGGTACACCCATCTCGCTGGCGAGCCGATTCCGCATTGCTTCTGGGGTAAGACCGAAAAATCGCGCCGTAGTTACATTGTCAGAAATATGTAGGATGTCGTCATCCACCAGTTCAACAATTCCCAACATCATCGGAGAACTATCAAAGAAACTGCGGAGGGTAGATTCGCTCTCCTGCAATGCTTCCTGTGATTGCTGTCGTTCTCTGTGGGCAGCTTCGCTAATTGCCAGTTGTGTCTGTAACTGCTCAACAAGTGTCGCTTGTTGAATGGCGATTGCTACTTGAGTCGCTAATTTCTGGAGAAAGTCAATTTCTGAAGGCTTCCACTGTCGAGAACTACTGCATTGATGAGCAATTAATAAACCCCACAATCGATTTTCGGCTTTATTCTCGTTCTTTTGTTCCTCAATGGGAGTGTGAGAATTTTCTATTCCCCCTGCTTCCCCTGCTTCCTCTATCTCCGGAATTCCTAGCAAAATGGGGACTACTAAGTTAGCTCTTACCTGATAATGAGCCAGAAACTCAAGATGACAGGGATTCAACTTAGATGTGTAAATATCTTCTATTACTCTGGCGTGCCCTCTTTGGTAGGGATTGAGCCATTCTTGCTCAAAGCAAGCATCTCTAATCACCCTTCCTTGCAATGACCATTGATTATTACTTACCGACTCTACACTTACAATCCCACTCCAATTAGGGTCAAAGCGATAAATAATCACCCGGTCATTTTGTAGTAACTGACGCACCTCAGTAACAGTGGTATTAAGAATTTCCTCTAGATGTAGAGATTGACGAATGCGCAGGGCGATAGAACTTAAAAGGCGGTCATGTTCATTTATTTGCTGGACTTGGGTAGTTTTCTGCTCTACTTGTTTTTCTAGTTCCAGATTGCGCTCCTGCAAGAGTGCCTGATTTTCCGACTGGAGTTTTTGAACTTCCTGCTGCAATAGCCTAGTAACGCTATAAATTTCTGCTGGTTCTAGGGCTTGCAAAATGCTACTTTGGGTTATTAAACCCACTAATTCCCCCTGCTCACCGCATACTACCAAACGCCGCACATAATGCTGCTTCATCTGCTCATGGGCTACCCAGAGAGAATCCCTAAGTTTAATCGGCAGCAAGGGCGCACTCATCACCATCTGTGCCTGAGTTTGGTAGAAATCTACCCCCAAATGTTGGAATTGTACAATATCCCGTTCAGTGATAATTCCCACTGGCTTCAGCTGCAAATGAGAGCTGACTACTGACGAGTGACAAATGACAACACAACTAACTGCTTCTTGAGCCATCAGTTGTACCAATTGCAATAAGGAAGCATCCCCAGAGGCGTGAATAACTTGCTCCGTGATCACTTCCTCTACTAGCCTAAATTTCAATAAATCTGTAGGATTGAGGACTTCGCGCAAACTCTTAGGGGTAATTAGTCCCACTACATTACCAGTAGCATCTACAACTGGGAGATAGCGAAGCTTTTGCTTACGCATCAGGTTAAGAATGCTAAATAAATCCTGGTCATCAGAATCTGTTAAAGTAGTCACTTGTCGGGTCATAACCGTGTCGATAGTTACCCCTGCGATGACTGCTTCTGAGGCAATTAACCTAACTAAGTCTCGTTCAGTCAAAATACCGATTAAGCATTGCCCCTCCACAACTAAAACACAACTAGTTTGGGCTTGACTCATTTGTGCGATCGCACTTACAAGGGGAGTATCTGGCTTAACCGTCAGTGGATGGCTAATCATTGCCATCCTTAAGGCGGGTAGAGAAACTGGTGTCCAGGGGTCTTGAGATGTCATTGTTTAGAACAAACCAGACTCAGTCTTATCGTTAAGACTTCAGAAGAGCGAGGCTTAATTTTGCCTGCTCTGACTTAATATTAAGTGTGTTATAGCGATACTAGACAACGATACTAGTCACACTCGGCTTCCCTTGACCACAACAAGCGTATGCCTATGAAAGCAAAGCCAATTGCCGCGATTAACTTGAGAATGCGCACAGGAAATAAATAAGCTACTCCTCCTCCTACCAATACTCCCAGCAAGCTAGCCAAAAGCAATGCACTCACCGTACCCAAAAATACAGTGCGTGGGGACTTAAGGCTGCCACTCAAGGCGATCGCTGCCAGTTGACTCTTGTCTCCAATTTCTGCTACAAATACTGTAATGAAACTCAGTCCGAGAAGTTGCCAATCCATAATTAGTTGTTAGATTTTAGGTTTTAAATTTTAGATTGCAGTTTTTGGCGGTGGTTTCTAAAATTGACTGCTAGTTAATTTTTTTCGATCCAAATATGCTCACCATAGTTGTTAGCCACCTAGATGCACAACATCCAATAGCAACGTCAAAGCAATAAATAGTAAAAGCACTCCGGCAGCAGTTTCCATAGTTTTAGGAGATACTCGTTTAGATAGCCAGTGACCGATAAGTACACCCAGCAGGCTAGTGACAATCAGTGCCACAGCCGCACCGGCAAAAACTATCCAGGGAGAGTGAGATTGGGCACTAATGAGTAAAGTGGCTAGCTGAGTTTTGTCTCCTATCTCTGCCAGAAAAATTGTTACAAAAGTCGAGTAAAAAATACCCCACCTCCCCCTTTGGGTTTCCTGTAGTGATTGGGAGTTTTGTGGATCAGTAATTGGTTCGTTGGTTACTGATTCAGTGATAGTAGTAGAATCGGTGTCTTGGGTTTTGTTTGTCAAGGCTGGCTCAAGGTTGAAAGTATGTTCAGGATGGGTGTAGATATAGGTGGGCTCTCAGGTTTCACTGGCAGTGTCAATCCCAGTGAAATGATTTTCCTATTTCCCGATCCGAAAACGCTAACATTTGCTAACATTTTCTTCCTGCTTCACCCTGGTAGTGTCGGCACTATCAGGTTCACAGGCTGACACAGGCGAAGTGCCTGCCACCCTCATCTTCGCAGAACTTTACAAAGAAGTAAGCTGCATCCCACGTCTTTTAAGCGTGGGATGTAGCGTTAAGGCTTTCAAGCCGCGTTAGATGTTTGGTTGATCCTCGATTGTAGACATACTATCATTGTTAAAAGGGTTGGG
>JAAHGS010000125.1 GCA_010692645.1 Symploca sp. SIO2E9 | reverse complement strand
CAATTAGTCGTAGCATCATAGGCAAATAGATAATCCACTGTCGCTGCCATTTCAAAAGCGCCTTTGTAACCGTGGCGCATTACGCCTGCAATCCATTTGGGATTAACTACGCGAGAACGATATACCCTGGCGATTTCTTCCCGCAGCTTTCTTACTTTCGGGTTTTCGGGAATAGAATTATCGCCAAAGTAGGTTTGAGGATTCTTACCACTTAAGGTCCGTACTGCCACTGTTAAACCGCCCTGGAACTGATAATAATCATCGGAATCGAGTAAATCATGTTCGCGGTTATCTTGATTGTGCAAAACAACTTGCATCTGTTGCAGGCGCTTCTGGAAAGCTTCTGGTGCAGCTTTGCCTTTGCCAGTGCTAGTGTAGGCGTAACTACTCCAGTTAATGTAGGCACGAGCAAGATCTTGCTCATCTGTCCAGTTTTGAGCTTCGATTAATCCTTGCAAGCCAGCGCCATAAGCCCCTGGTTTAGAGCCAAAGATGCGATGGCATGAGCGCTCCTGGGCTTGTTGTTGACTCAAGCCAGCTTCTAGCCACAATTGAGTTTCCTGCTTTACTTGCGCTGCTAGAGGATTTTGTTCTGGTGGTTCATCTAGGCTTGCCACTGCAACCACACTATTGTAGAATAAGTCTATTAAATTGGGGAAAGCGTCTCTAAAAAAGCCAGAGATGCGCAACGTCACATCAACCCGAGGACGCCCTAACCCAGACAAGGAAAGAATTTCAAAGTCTACAACCCTTCGTGAGACTCCATCCCAAATTGGTTGGACTCCTAGCAAAGCTAATGCCTGGGCAAGATCATCTCCACCGGTGCGCATTGTCGCAGTGCCCCATAGGGAAATACCTAAGGTTTGGGGATATTCACCATGTTCTTGAGTATAAAGTTCAACTACAGCTTCAGCAGCTTTGCGTCCCACATCCCACGCTGTTTCCGTAGGCAGGGCGCGAATATCAACCGCATAAAAATTGCGACCTGTGGGTAGAACCTCTGGACGTCCTCTTGTGGGTGCGCCAGCAGGTCCACTGGGGATATAACATCCATCAAGTCCTCGTAAGAGCTGTGAAATTTCCTGGTTAGTTTGTTTGAGGCTAGGTAAGAGACGGTTGCTAATCCAATCTAATTCAGACTTAGTGGCATCACCTAGATTGGGGATTGGAGATTGGGGATTAGAGATTATTTGTTCGACTAAGGCTGCTGCTTGTTGTTCCAATTGCTCGATTGCTTCCCCTGCGTATTGGATTTTAGATTTGGGAGTCTTTCCCTTAATCGGGGGCAGCAGAGGAGGGGTGATTTTAACATTTCCTAATCCTAAGTCTATGGTGAGGGGGTCAAAATCCATTCCCCAATCTTGAGCTAGAGCACGAGTCAATCCCAGGCGACTGCTATTAGGGTGACGGGCAATAGCAATCATCAAGTCGCGCAATTGACGCCCCTGGGGACATTTACCAAAGATATGAAGACCATCTCGAATCTGTGCTTCCTTCAATTGGCAAAGATAACCATCAACTAGATTGGGTATTTCTGATTGGGGATTTTGGAGTTCATCTGTATCAAGACCTAAATCTTGGTGTAAATTTTCTTGGAGGATTAGTTTAGTAATCCGCCCGCTAATTACTGGCAATCGCGATGGATCTAAACTTTGAGCCTCATAATACTCATCAACGAATCCTTCTAATTGCTGTAGAGGGCCATAAAGTTCAGCACGAGTCATTGGTGGCGTCAAGTGATCAATAATCACAGCTTGAGAACGACGCTTAGCTTGAGAACCCTCACCAGGGTCATTAACAATAAAAGGATACAGATGAGGCATTGCCCCCAATGCTACCTCTGGATAACAGCAATTTGAGAGTGCCAAACTCTTACCCGGTAGCCACTCTAAGTTACCATGTTTGCCTACATGTACCACTGCCTGCATCCCAAAATGCTGCCGCAACCAATAATAAAAAGCTAAATAGGTATGAGTAGGCTCCAAATCTGGAGCATGATAATTTAAAGCTGGGTCTAAATCATAGCCTCTTGAAGGTTGAATCCCTACAAATACATTACCCAACTGAATTCCTGGAATGGGGATTGAAGAGTAACCAGTAGAATTTGATTGTGCTTCCCCAATCCCTATTTTGCTCCAGCGATTACCTATCCCCTGTTGCACTTGATCAGGCAAAGTTGCAAAATACTCTTGATACTCCTGACAAGAGAGCCACTGCTCTACTTTGCGTAACTCCCGCCCTTCTGGATCATTAGTAACTCCAGTCGTCAGTCGCCTAATCAGTTCATCTCCAGTTTGCGGTATATCTTCAACCCGATAACCAGCTTGCTGCATCGCCTTGAGAATCTCCACACAGCTAGCAGGTGTATCTAATCCCACTCCATTAGCGAGGCGTCCATCGCGATTGGGGTAGTTAGCCAAAATTAGAGCCACTCGCCGTTCTTGGCAAGGAGTCCGCCGTAATTGTAACCAATTATAAGCCAAATCAGCAACAAACTCCAAGCGATCGCGTAGTGGCTCATAAACTACTACATCCGTTTCTAGTAAGTGATTCCAGGTTTGTACTGACTTAAAAGAAACAGCACGGCTAATAATTCGTCCATCCACCTCTGGTAGGGCGACATTTATTGCTGTATCCCTAGGCGTCAATCCCTGCAACTGAGTATCCCAAGCTTCAACAGTGCCGCTACTAAGGATAACCTGCAAAACTGGCACATCAAGACGACTCCAAAAATCCAATCGGGGTGCTTGTCTGTCCAATTTAGCTAGAGAAAAACTAGTTGTATTGAGCAAAAGTTCAATTCCTGGAGCATCTTGAGGTTGAAAATAGGATAAAAGTTCTGCTTGTACATCAGGTTCCCGCAGCGAAGAGACAAACATCGGTACAGCCTCCAAATTCCGTGCCTCTAATGCTTGACACAAAGCCTCAATCGGCGCAGTGTTTCCAGCTAAGTAATGAGCACGGTAGAAGAGAATACCTACCTTCTGGGATGAGTAATTAACTCCAAAGGCAGGAGGCAGAGGTACTGAAAAAGAGCAAGGGTTTAAATTCACATCTGCAGATTTCCTGCTGCCTGCTGCCTGCTGCCTGCTGCCTCCTTCTTGAAGATAAAGTCCCACGCGCGGTACTGACTTTGGTGGTGGCGGATTATAATTTTGCCCTAGGCAGACGTCAGCAATGAATTTGAGGGCGTTGAGGAAATTTTCGACTCCACCTTCTGTAAGATAGCGCCAGATTTGGTTGACTGCCCTTAGTTCTACTGTAGAATGGCTGATTAAATCTGGATCAGGACGCTCATCCCCAGGTACAATCACCAAGGCAGCACCAGTTGCTTGCACTATCTCCCTTACCACTTCTAAGCCATAGGACCAATAAGAACGTCCCCCCAACAGCCTAATAATAATAGCTTGAGCATGTGCTAAAACAGTTTCGGCATAGGTATCAATAGTTAACTGCTGCTGTAATTGCAAAAGGTTTACCACCCTTAGGGCTGGAAATCCAGGTGGCAATTGAGTTGTGGAGGCAGCCAGAGTCTGAATATCTGTGTCAGCAGCACTCAGGAAAATTATCGGTGCTGGTGTCTGTTCAATGAAAATGACGCCCTCGGCTTGTGGATTCCAACCTCCTGGTGTAGCAGTGAGACGATGCATGTTTTATCCTCGGGCAGTGAACAGCTTTCATAGGAATTGGGGCGGTTTGTTGGGCAGGCAAGTTATTAGTGAGTGACTCCTAACATATTAAAATAGCGGATTTATAGTCAAGTCGAAGGAGGACAAAAGTACAAAAAATAACAATAGATTACGATAAATATTAATTCTTTTGGTAACAATATAATGATGTCCCAAATTCAATAGTTAGATTTATATTGTTATGCTATTGTCTTCTTTATAGACCATGTTTTGTCAAAGCACCATAGTTGCAAAAAAAAGCAGGAAAACCCTCTTTTAGCGGGATTTAGCTACTCAATAGTCTTTTTATAGTAGCAGACCCTGTTGGCTCTCATCCCCAACCCGTATAGGGAGAGGCTATTATCGTTGAGAATTGAGTATGATCTAAATTCTCATTCACAAGTTCAAATTTAAAGTTAACACTAGGACAAGTGGCAACTTTTGCAGAATGGTCAGACCTATGCCGCAAGCTAGGGGAATTTGCTAATGGTGAACAGCTCAACACCAGACCCAATTTCCCCCCAGGTTTCTGTTGACCAAGCAGTCGAGGCAGCACTGCGCCAAGAGGTTGAACAGGAGCGCTTAATTAATCATGTAACTACCCAAATTCGCCAAAGCCTGGACTTAAGAGTCATCCTCAGGACGGCTGTAGAGCAGGTGCAGCATTTTTTGAAGGTAGACCGATTGTTGATCTATCAATTTGATTTTAATTCAATTCCTGTTACTTCTGAGCAGACAACTCCTGTAGCGAGAGCCAAGAGCAAACTTGCCAATTTACCCACTGCCTCTGAATTTGGTACTGGTTGTGTTACCTACGAAGCTAGAGCCTCTGAGGCTATACCCTCAGTACTAAATCTGACTGAAAAACATCAATGCTTTAGCCATTTATCAAACTGTATAGAAAAATACCGCCAAGGATTGGCTTTTGCTGTTAATGATGTCGAAACTACTTATAGTGCTTCTAGTTGCCTGGGGTTACTGCTGCGGCAGCTTCAAGTGCGCTCTCTATTGATAGCGCCGATAGTAGTTCAAAACCAACTGTGGGGATTACTCATTGCCCATCAATGTTTTGAACCCCAGCAATGGCAAGCAAGCCAAAAAACTTTTCTCCAACAGATTGCAGAAAATTTGGCTTTCGCAGTTTACCAAGCTCAGCTATATGCTCAACTACAGCAGCAGAAAAATACTCTCGAACAGCGGGTGATTGAGCGCACCCAAGAACTTCGGGATGCCTTGCAAGCTACCCAAGCTGCCAACGTTGCCAAGAGCGAATTTCTGGCGGCGATGAGTCATGAATTGCGGACCCCTCTTACCTGTGTAATTGGAATGTCGGCAACACTTTTGCGCTGGTCCTTTGGCGAAGGAGGAGCAAAAAATATACCTGTTGCCAAACAACGGCGCTATTTAAAAACGATACAGGAGAGTGGAGAACATTTACTAGAACTGATCAACGATATTCTGGAGTTGTCTCAAGTCGAGGCAGGGAAAGCGGTTTTAAACATCTGTGAATTTTCCTTAAGCAAGCTGCTGAGTCAGACTGTCGCCAACCTTAAGGAAAAAGCCTATATTCAGGGCGTGAGCCTGAAGATGGATTTGAAAATTAAGCCAGAAGAGGACCGCTTTTGTGCCGATTTACGCAGGGTGAGGCAAATTCTCTCTAATCTGTTGAGCAATGCGATCAAATTTACCCCTGAAGGTGGCAAAGTAACCTTGCGAGTCTGGCGAGAGCAAAACCAGTCAGTTTTTCAGATTGAGGACACAGGTATCGGCATCGCTGAGGAACATCTACCACTACTGTTTGAAAAGTTTCGGCAGCTAGAGTCTCAGTACCAGCGCAGCTACGAAGGTACTGGTTTGGGTTTAGCGCTGACGAAACAGTTAGTAGAACTGCATGGAGGTACAATTGAAGTCGAATCTGTAGTCGATGAGGGTTCCTTTTTTACAGTTTGGTTACCAGATCAATCAAAATTACCAGCCGCACATTCCAAAGCAACAGCAACTCCAGAGGCATCCCCTAAGCCTCAGGGGAGCATTGTCTTAGTTGAAGACGAAGAGGAAGTTGCCACACTCATCTGTGAAGTTTTGACAGTAGCTGGCTATCAAGTTGTGTGGTTGGTTGATGGTTCTACTGCCATTGAGCAAATTGAACTACTCCAACCCCAAGCTGTGATTTTAGATTGGCAGTTACCGGGAATGGATGGTTATGAGATTAGCCACTGGTTACGCAACTCTTCCAAAACTGAAAATATCAAGGTTCTAGCCTTAACAATTCCTACCCTATCAGAAGATGATGAGTACGATTTGATTCATGTGGTTGATGATTACTTGCCTAAGCCTATAGAAGCAATGGATTTATTGAATACAGTGGCGCTGTTGATTGCAAAGTAGGGGATGGCTCGGGGGATGGGGAGATTTAGAACTATCGGCTTTTCCCTAATCCCTAATCCCTACTCCCTGCTAAGAGCTCCCTCTCCTTACCACCAGACTTATTCAGCAAACCCTAGGTATTGTTTCTAAATGAAATTGAAGAATGACAGCTTTAGAATTTAACGCCATTGATGCCCTGTGTCACAGTCTTGTTGTTTCCTGTCAGGCACCAGATGACTCACCGCTACACAATCAGCAGGTAATTGCAGCAATGGCACAAGCAGCAATCAATCAAGGTGCAGCTGGTATTCGGATTGATACTCCGGCACATGTAAAGGCGGTACGAACTCAATGTCCTACTGCTGTGATCATTGGCCTATGGAAACAGCAGTTGCCAGGTTCAGAGGTTTACATCACTCCCCAATTTTACCATGCTGCAGCCATCGCTTCTGCCGGTGCTGACATTATCGCTCTTGACGCTACCTGGCGGGAACGTTTTGGAGGAGAAAACGTCGAGGAAATTATATTCCGCATTCACCAAGAATTGGGAAAGTTGGTCATGGCAGATGTAGATACAATTGAGAATGCGACCGCTGCTGTGGAGGCTGGTGCTGATTTAGTGGCTACAACCCTCTACGGCTACACAAGTTGCACCAAACATCTTTCTCCTCCTGGCTTTGACTTACTCACTCAGTTGAGACAACAGCTAGAGGTTCCGATAATTTGCGAAGGCGGTATTTCCTCACCCCAAATGGCTAAAGACGCCTTGAAGCTGGGAGCCTATGCCGTTGTCGTTGGCACAGCAATTACTGGCATTGATTTGCAAGTTAGGGCTTATCAAAAAGCGATTTTAGATGAGTAATCGCCAACTATCTGCTTCTCTGTTCTGACTTTTGTTGATCAATTGGGGCTGATTGTTGAAGTGGTAGCAAATAAGTCAGTTGGTTACAGTGTGTATAGGTAAACTTGAGAAGTGCATTCGTAGATGTTTGTCGCCTACTCCCAGAATAAATATCGCCGTTATCATTCGGATGGAGTATAAACATCTCGGTTTTAAATGTTAAGTGTTAAGTATTAAGTTTGAGGTTGTAGGGCAACCTGAGATCTAAAACCTGATACTTAGCCTGACTAGGGTGTACCTTATTGAATTGAGAAAAGCATCGAGTAAATTGCATCGCTTTTAAGCACAAATGCCAGTGATCGCGCCTGAGTGTTTCACGCATCTACCTTGGGTAGCATCTTTAAAAATTATTCTTGCACTTTGAAAAGTCAGGGGATTGTTAGAGGGTATCTAAATTGTACCCCTAGCTTGCACTTGAGGCTAAATGCGGAAGGTCTTTACAACAGGATTTTTCTCCGCAAATTCTAACAGCTCAATCTGCCTTAAGAGAGAAAAATGAAGTCTAGTATTTTCAAGAAACTTGCAGTTGCTATTGCTAGTACTGCGCTAAGTTTAACAGTGATTGAAACCAATCCCGTGGCAGCGGAAAGCTTTTCATTCATACAGGGTAGTTATGCAGAGCAGACTACCTTGTTAAATAGCTTTGTAGAAATTGATAGTAAGCTCATTCCCCCTCTAAAAGAAGAGGTATTTCACTTACTCGCTGCCCTAGAAGCAAATAATATTAGTTCATTGGGCAATGAAGGCTCAACAAGCAACACAGAGATAGAAGTCTTCTCTAATTCAAGGAATGATTCCGAATCTATTCCTGACTTAATAATTAAACTTAAAGGAGTTTTAGAGAAGAGAGTACATGCTTTTTTAGGAGATAGAGTACACAGAAGAGATCTAAGAGTTTATCTAGTTTTGGGATTAGCTATTATCTGGATTAGTTCCTGGAGAGCTAACTTTCAAGGGCATAGCTCCCCACCTAAGCAAGAATAGAACTCTTGCCAAAATATAGAACCCATTTGGGATCTATGCGAGCGCTAGTCTTTTGAGCATTAGTCTGACAAAACAAAGATTGAGCTTAGCTGTAACATGGTCGAGGGTTCTCTCAAAATTCTTGACCAGACTTTTACATCTTTCCATCCAAGCATTCGATCTTTCAATCACCCATCTAGCTTTTACAGGCACAAATCCTGATTTTCCTTGAGCTTGTTTTTTTTCTTTTGAGGGTTTGGCAGAAAGTTCAAACCGAATTTTGCTCATAAAAAGACCCCAAATGGGTTCTATAGCACTTCTCAAATTGGTGAGATACAAACTTCTTGGTTTTAGGGAGCAGGGAGTAGGGAGCAGGGAGCAGGGAACAGAACTAGGTGTATCTCAGTTATTCGAGAAACGTTATATTACTTATTACTTATTACTTATTACTTAAATTACTGTCGCCTCAAAATTACCATATGAGAGCCAACAACTGGAGTGCGGGCAACTAAAATACCTTCAATGTCAGTAATTTCCAGTTTACTGAAATCCAATTCTCTAGAGCGGCTGAGCATACCGTCTGCTAATTTGTCCTGCTGAGACTCGGGAAGTTGATACCAGCCATTACCTACTTGCACAGCGAGAATACTTGCTAAGAAGTTAGCATTAATTGACTTAATCAAGCCTTCACCGTACTGATTGGTAATTTCAGCAACTTGATTTTGAACTGCCACTACCAAACTTTCCTCTGGAGTTAACTTTGGTGGTGGTGGTGGTTCTACTTCCACCACCTCAGGTGGTTGTGGTGCTTTCAATTCTGGTGGAGCGCTGATCCTATTGGGAGGAGCTTTGGCTTCCTGCGCTGGTGTCTTTGGTAGAAGTGCCACCGTCGTTAAGAGTATAATCACTATGCTGCTAGCGATCGCCCCTGTCAATCCCCAGTCAGAAAGTTTTTCACTCCAAGCTGCTGGCATTAGGGAGCGGGCTTTTAAGAGAACACGACTCCAAAAAGCCTCAAGAGAGTTAAAACTAGGAAGCAAGCGTACGAAAAGTTGCGGTGAAGTCGGCTCAGCTACAGGTTCTGTCTGAGGTTCCTCTATTGCTGCTGCTGTTATTTCTGGCGTTGTCGTTGGTGTATCTGAGGTAGTTGTAGCCAGCTCGGTTTTTGTCGTGCTACTCTCAAAATCTGGTTCTGGAGTCTCGGTTGTAAGTTCTGAGCTGGAAGTAGACACTGATTTCGAGGCGGGAGCAAGTTCAGGAACTGGTTCCTTCTCCAGTCTCTCTACTACTCCTTCGAGTATTCCAATTGTACCTCGCAGAACTTTGATAGTTTGAGCCTTAAAAAAAGTTTGCTTTCGCTTTCTAGTTGTTTGGGCTATCTCAGGGTTGGCTTCTAACCATTCCCCTGATTCTTCTGATGATACTGGCGGCTGTTTTTGGTCTTCTGACATCAAATCTTTCCTCCCAGGCAGCACCAATCTCGATTTAAATGTGATCAATTCTGACAGGTAAATATCTATACAGCACTAATTTATCATTACTTTAATACTGGCGCTGGCACTAACAACAATGAAGTACCTGTTTGAGTTGATTGCGATCGCAATCTTGGGTATATTTCTAAGTCTAGGTATTCATACACTCACCCAAGCCAATACCTCCTCAGAGGTTCAAACTCAAGTTTCAGGCTTGGCTCTGATTCAAGCAGGTAAGCAACACTATGATGCAGGGCAGTTTTCAGAGGCATCACAGTTATTGCATCAGGCAGCAGAGGTTTATGAAGCCAGGGGAGACGTACCAAGGCAAGCGCAGGCAATGAGTTTAATCTCCTTGGCTCAACAAAAACTGGGGCAGTGGCAACAGGCTGAGGCAGCAATTCAGGCTAGTGAATCTTTACTCCATACTCAGCCCACAGTTGGGGCAAAAATCCACGCTCAGGTTCTCAATTCTCAAGGGCATTTACAACTGGCAATGGGGAAAGCCGACAGCGCCCTCGAAACTTGGCAAGCAGCGGCAAAACTCTATGCTGATGCTCAGGATTTTGTCGGGGTGATTGGCAGCCAAATCAATCAAGCTCAAGCCATGCAATCTTTGGGGCTTTACCGTAGAGCCGAGCAACTACTCACTCAGATTGAAGAAAAGCTCAAAGCACAACCAGACTCTCACCTCAAGGCAACTGGTTTACGTAATCTCGGCAATCTCCGCAGGCGGCTAGGAGATTTAGAATACTCCCATCAGCTTTTAGAGCAGAGTTTAGCCATAGCACAGCAGTTGGATTTGCTCCCAGATGAGAGTAAAGCCTTCCTCGGTTTGGGCAATAGCTCCCTAGTGTTAGCAAAAAGAGCACAAGTCTTAGGTAATGTTCAACAAACTAAACAATATACCCAAAAGGCTTTAGCTTATTATCAAAATGCTAGTGCCACAGCTACCTCAGCCATTAGCCGCACTCAAGCACAGTTGAATCAACTGAGTTTGTTGATTGAGGATAGTCAGTACAAATCTGCTCTGGCTTTGTCACCGCAAATTCAACAATTGCTTGCCGAAGTGCCTCAAAGTCGAGCTTCCGTCTATGCTCAGGTTAATTTAGCTCAAAGTCTAATCAAGATTGAGGTAAGTAAGTTCGGCAGCAGAGAAGAATTCCCCCATTCTAATCAAGGATGGTACAACAAGTTATCACATCCTGCCAGCACTTCCCTATCCTTAATCTCTAATCCCCAAGAGATTACTCAGATTTTGGAAAATGCCCTTGCCCAGGCTTACACCTTAGAAGATCTAAGAGCTCAATCCTATGCTTTAGGTACTATGGGTAAGTTCTATGAAAATACCAAAGATTGGTCAAAGGCGAAAGATTTTACCCAGTCGGCGATGCTCATTGCCCAGAAAATCAAGGCAGCTGATATTGCTTATCAGTGGCAGTGGCAGATGGGGCGAATTCTCCAAATTCAGGCTCAGCAAGAAACTAACAGCCAAGATACTGATGCTGAAGCCCTTAGATATTACATAGCTGCTAAGGATATCCTCAATGATTTGCGCAGTGACTTGATTGCTCTTAATCCTGAAGTCCAGTTTTCCTTTCGAGAGAACGTAGAGCCTGTCTATCGGCAGTTAGTTGATTTGCTCCTGCGCTCCAATTCTCCCAGTCAAGATAACTTAACTCAAGCCCTCGAAGTCATTGAGAATCTCCAACTAGCTGAACTAGATAACTTTTTCCGGGATGCCTGTGCTTCTCCAGAGGAGGTCAGAATTGATGATTTAGACCAAGAGTCAGCCGTGATTTATCCGATTATTTTAGCAGACCGTTTAGAAGTTATTCTCAAGTTACCAGGAAACAAGCAATTATTACACTATACCAATCATAATTTATTTGAAAATCAAGTAGACCAGACGGTTCAAAAATTTAGAAAAATCCTAAATAAACGTAGTACTAGTCTTAGGGAAATCAAAACACAATCACAACAGTTTTATAACTGGTTAATTAAACCTTTTGCAGAAGAACTGGAACAGAATCAAGAGCGAGAAGTCAGCCCGATTAAAACTCTAGTATTTGTCTTAGATGGTTCCTTGCGAAATGTACCGATAGCCTCGCTCTATGATGGCAAGCATTATCTAGTGGAGAGGTATGCTGTTGCTCTTACTCCTGGTTTGCAGCTACTAGACCCTAAACCGATAACACGAGAAACTACAAGAGTCTTAGTTGCTGGGGCAACTGATGCTCCCAGCTTTCAAGAGGAAGGTTTAGGACCAATCAACAATGTGGAAGTGGAATTGTCAGGAGTTGTCAAGCAGGTAGAGCAAAGTCAGACTCTCGAAAATCAAGATTTTCTCCAAGAAAACCTCAAACAGCAAATTAATTCAGCCCCCTTTAACGTAATTCATATCGCCACTCACGGTAAGTTTAGTTCTAACCCTGAACAGACTTTTATTCTTGACTGGGATAGCCGCATTAAAGTCAAGGATTTTGATAATTTATTACGGCTTAGTAATCCCTTAAATTTACCTATCCAGTTGCTGATTCTGAGTGCTTGCGAGACGGCAACTGGCGACAAACGAGCGGCTTTAGGATTGGCAGGCATCGCTATCCGAGCCGGGGCAAGAAGTACTTTAGCAACTTTATGGAATGTCGATGACCTCTCCACAGCCGAATTCATGATTGAATTCTATAAACAACTCAACAATTCGCAATTGACTAAAGCCGAAGCACTGCGCAAAGTTCAATTAAGTTTTCTCACCCAGTACCAAGGAACTGACTATCATCGTCCTTATCATTGGGCTCCTTTTGTTTTGGTAGGTAACTGGTTGTAAATTTTTTTCACGAAAAGCCATCACTTTGCGTAAAAGGGGAGGGTTGAAACCTGATTAATAATTATAGGAATCATCAGGGAGATAAAATATGTTTTTAATAAACCCTCAATTTGAAGAAGGAGTCTGGAGTCTGGAGCCTATGAGCCAGGAGGATTATTCAGAGGGGGATTCAACCCCATCTGAATACAAGCCGCTTCCAGAGGCTGGTGATTTAAACCCTTGTTCCTTTTTATCTCACCAGGAAATCCTGGCAATTAGGCATGAAAAATATAAAGCCCTCTGCCCTCTGCCTCCTGCCTTTCGAGTTAACAGTCAGATTGCAACTCATACAAAACTTGACTTTCCAGACAAATCATTTCAGCAGATAAGTGTTAAAGACTCAAACATACCTGATTGGCTACAGGTAATCATTGAAAGCTTTTTTGAAGGCATTTTAATTCTAACTGAGCAAGGAGAGTTGTTTTACGCTAATCAAAGGGCACGTCAACTATGCCAACAACTCTCTCAATGTAAGTTGCAGAGTTATTGTGTACCTGAACAAATTTGGAGGGCTTGCCAATACCTAATTGATAGCCGTGAATTGTTTCCGGAACAAACAATTATTATCGAGGATGATATTAATATAGAACCAACCTTGGCTTGTCATATTAGAATTAAATGGTTGGAGCTAGAGGAGAGTGAGTTACCTTACCTGTTGGTAACAATGGAAAGTTGAAGTGTGAGGGGGAGAGGGGGAGAGGGGGAGATGGGGAGATGGGGAGATGGGGAGATGGGGAGATGGGGGGATGGGGGGATGGGGAGATGGCTCGGGGAGAAGATTCTTTACGTCATATTTCCAAGTAAATTGGATAATTTATTTCTTGGAGTTCCCTAAAGCGGGTTTTCCTTAAAGGGTCGAAAGTCTAATTTAGAGTTACAACAGCTTAATAAACAATCAGAAATTGATGTTTCCTCCCATCTCTTTTAAGAAAAGGAGGAAACACAGCCCTTCTGCTTTAAAAAGATCCATCTTTTTACCAAACTAAAAAAAAAACACGATTTCGCAGAATCTTTCCGGCAGAGTTGTTTGTAGAAACTAATCTATGGTGAGAGTTGCCAAAATTATAGTTCTGTCTTCAACTCAAATTATAAAATCTTCAGTAATAATGCAATTATTCAAAGATAACTTAACACTAAAACTTTCTCCCTCTTCGCCACTAAACTCTAATTGAATATTCTTGGTACTTTTGGCTATTGCTTGCATTACTGTTTCTCCATCTTCATCAAGTACCATCAGCTGTAGATCCCGTGGCAGGTGAGTAGCATCACCTGTAGGATATACTTCGACAGTGATATTTAGTTCTGGTAATTGTGTTGGCCTTAATCCCACTAGTAGGGCTATTTCCTCTACAGTTTCTTGTCTACCCAGGTGAAGTAACTTGCCTCTCTTGACTCCAGTCTCTAGACGACGATAGCTCCAACCGAGTTCAGCTGGTGTTGAGTCAAACAGCTCGGAAACTTTCTCCCAACCCCTATCAAAGATATCGTCCAGCCACTGTCTCAACAAGACTACATTATTAAGAGTTAGCTCTGACTTCAGGGGACTAATAACCTCTAGCAATTCTTCAAGAGACTGCAAGTTGTGTATAGGTATTTCCGACTCTACTACACTAGGGACAAATCCCAGTAGTTGAGCTTCAGTTAAGGCTGAGTCCAACTTTACTGCTACATAGCCAATCCGGTCTGACATTACCTCCTCTGGCACCTTACACAATTGTTCCTCTGGCAAAACCGGACGACATTCCAGTTTGCCTACATTTTTAACCAATAAATCTGCATTGTTTGCAAGAGGTTGTAAGCATGGATTCCAGCTATCACTTGCTTCCAAGTCTGTCTCAATCCCTAGGCAATTGAGGTAAAAATTCACGGCATATACTGCTAAGGTGTTGAAATAAATTTGTTTACCCTTGTTTGAGTCAGATTGCAGATGGTAAAACTGCTGTGCAAGTTCATGAGCACAAAGGGTTAGAGGCACTGTGAAAATTAGAAAGTTACTTGTTGAGTTCATAGTTCTAGAGTATCTGTGGTTCAGGTTAAGTATCTACCAATAAGTATTCTTTGAATTTAGGTGCAAACTTGACGAGGGAACGTTGGTAAAAACTGCTCAGAGTAGGAATTTTCATACCCAGTTGTTCGGCAATTTCTTTCCAAGAGTATCCGGAAATGATTTGGAGTGCTAAAAATCTGAAGTTAGCTTTGGGATTTTTGGCAGCGTAGGTTTCTTTAAAGATTCCTTCGGGGTCTAATTCAAGAAAATGGATAATTTCTTGGGATAGTGTTGGAGTTAACTGAGAGTTGACTGAGTAAGGGTTATTTTTATCTAAGTCTTCAATCGTCAACCTGATGATTTGTTTCTGATTAACACCTTTGGGAACTGTGGGCATTACTTCACGAGCAGCCTCAACGAAAAAGCGTCTCTTGAAAAGAAAGTTTGCCCATTGCAAAACTTCTCGCTGGGAGTCATACTCATCAATTCTTTCGCAAATATGACAGAACAGTCTTTGTTTTCCTTCAGCATAAATATCCTGATAAAAACCTTGAAATTGACCCGGATAAGGATGTGTTAGCTTGCCGGATCTACTAATAGCGCTCAAGAGTTTAGCTAAAGCTCTTTGGCGCTGTTTGCTCTTTTTTGGATACCGCTGCGCTTCGAGAGCTAGTTGTTTCAAGCGCGCGTCTATTTCCTTGCCCATTTCGCGGTTTTTACACTAGAGCCTATTTGCAAAGTGTTGTAATTCTAACTGTAGAAGATGGGTGTTGGTTATAGATAAAGAGCCAAGTAGCATTGCTAGTAGACATTCCCATACCTCAGCGAAACATCTGTAAATAAGCTTGCAGAAAGACTCTATTTAACTCAAATCCCTTCAAAGCAAATCCTCAACCACTTCCTATATAGCTCTCCGAGGCTATAGCGATATTTTATGCAAGCTAGGATTATCTTTACAAAAATTCACATTTATCAAAATTGACATATAGCGCTGGGAACAGGGAACAGGGAACAGGGAACAGGGAATGGAAAAACTTATCAAACAAAGGTTTTAGCAATTGTTCTTTACCTGAATTTGTAAACATACCAGCGCGCACTGCTATAAATATCGCCTGAAAGCCTACCCCCAGAAGGAGAAGGCTTTCAGACGAGAACTCAGGTAAGAAAAATGAGATATGTGGTTTCAGCTATTGGTTGAACATATCCGACGGCAATCCCCATCTGGACTTAGTCCCGCTATGCTAAGAGCTCTTGCAGGGAGGGGTAGTTCATATATCCCAACTAGACTGAAACAAAGCTCGACTCGCTAAGCGTATTAGTATTAACATCATTGAGTAATGCTAATGTTTGATCACCAAAGCTAATCTCGTTGCTCTCCAAAGTGAGCTGACCAAAGGTCAAACCATCCGCCAAACCGATTAAGTCAATACCCACTTCAAAATCGACAATCGTGTCAGTTCCTTCCCCGACGACTAAAACAAAGGTATCACTACCACCGCCACCGGAGAAATCATCCCCTTGGAGGGTGTCGTTGCCAAGACCACCATACAAGATGTCGTCCCCATTGTCGCCAAAGAGCTGGTCATCACCCTCATCACCGAATAACTCGTCATTGCCGGATTTACCACCGATGCGGTCATTGCCAGCACCTCCGAAGAGGATGTCATCACCACCATCAATGTTGACCTGAGCATCGCGAAGGTTTAGATCCCCTCGCAAGACATCATCACCCTCACCACCGTAAATAGTATCGTTATCCAAACCGCCAGCTAGGGTATCATTACCACCACCACCTTCAAGGCGATCGCTACCAATGCCACCATCGAGGACATCAGCACCACCGTTGTTAGACAGTAGGTCAATGTTAATGCGCAATAGGGGTACATCGCCGCCATCAACGGTGAAATCGCCAATCACCGGATCAACAACTGTTCCTGCTGCGGTTGTGCCGCCCAAGATGTTGACTGGTGTAGCATCTGGGTTACCCTCTGAGCCGTTGAAGCCAGGGTGAGCAGCAACAACACCATTTTCTGGAGTCCCTTCATCAAGTGCACTCTGATTGAGGAAGGCAGCTGCAAGCTCATTGTTGACTTCTGTGCCAGCATCGAGAACATCACTGCCAAAACGCTCAATTACAACTGGACCAATGAAGTTGCCCTCTGCGTCGAAGATGGGGTCCGCCTGGGGGTCATCCGGTACTGCCAGGAAGGCATCGTTGGAGGGGATAACCATTGTTGCCCAGGTAAAGAAGCGTGCCACCTCTGGATTGTCAACATCCAGGATCAATTGAGCAGTTTCACCAGGATCAATTGGACCTGGTACCCCTGCATTACCGAATACTGTGCTATCAATTCCACCAACTGCCAATTGCTCGGAGACAAACTCAGCTGAAATTGGTGCGACGACGCCATCTTCAGCAATTCGCTCTAAGCCTGTACGAGCTGACTCGCCAATGGTGAGGACATCAAAGCTACCATCTTGCAAACCAAGCCATAACGGGGTGAAGAAAAGGCCGCCTTCTGGCTGTAAATTTTCAACTGTAAACAGCACCGCTGTACCGTCTCCAATCTCGTCGCCGCGCAGAATATCATCACCATCACCACCAAAGATGGTGTCATTACCAGCTGCACCAGCCAGTAGATTATTACCCTCATCACCAGTTAAGTTATCATTATTGGCTGAACCAGTGAGGTTCTCAATATTAACAAGACTATCAACAACAGTTCCACCAGCGCTATTGACGTAGGTAGCAGTGCCTTGAGTTAAATCGGCAGTAACATCAAAGCCGATATCGGTGAAGTCAGCAGTATCAATGCCATCCCCACCATTGGTGACATCATTGCCGCCACCACCACTTAGGGTGTCATCACCGTCGTTGCCAAACAGGACATCGGCACCACCGCCACCAGCTAAGAAGTCATTACCATCACCGCCATCGAGGAAATTGGCATTGCCATCCCCAAACAATTGATCAGGGTTGGACGAACCAGTGAGATTTTCAATACTATTCAATAATTCGACAACTGTCACGCCAGAAGCAGGTACATAACTTGCTACCCCTTGACCAAGAACAGCAGTTACTGGAGCACCAATATTGTTAAAATCAGCTGTATCATTTCCTGGTCCTCCGTTGTTGATATCGGAACCACCACCACCAATGAGGATATCGTCTCCCTCTAAACCATTGAGGGTATCGTTACCACCTAAGCCATCAAGGATATCATCGCCATCGGTACCATCTAATACCTCAGGATCTGCTGTTCCAATGATTGGACCGTCAGCCCCTTGAAACTGTCCTCTAATTGCTCCACCTGGAAAGGCGTTGGTATGTACGTTCCAATAAAGACCAATATCTTCACCAGGGGCAGCGTTTTGGATCTCACTGGCAAATTGACTCACTGGAATACTCGCAGGGTCTGTTTCTTCCCAAACTCCTCTAATTGTCACAGAGCCATCGGGGTTTACTGAGAAGGTTACATCATCCGCATCTTGGTCATTGAACTCAGGTCCGACGAGGTCAAGATCAATGATGCCTAAGGCAATTGGACCATTTTCACCACGAATACCATTGTGAATGTGGAGTCCAATTACGTCATCGCTAGTATCTGGGGTGAGGGGAGTACCGTCCCCAATAAAAGCACCAAAATCTGCACCTGATACTGTAAGAGTATAATTTAGGGCTTCTCCAGATTCACCTAGAACTTCACGGGCAGTTCCTGATGCATTGGGATCACCACCAGCAACTTCCTGAGCGCCATCGAGGATATCGGCTGTCTGGGCAGATGGATTTAAGACAGACATGAAACGCTTCCTTATAATACTATGTACAGATTTTTCATTCCTTAGATCTAGCAATTCTTGTTTCAGTGAGGTACATTTAATCTTCTTACCTATTCCCTGTTACCTAAAACCTAAGACTTAGTAACTCATCCAATTGAGAACCGCTATATATATATTGTATTAAGTTAATTTGTTTGATTATTTCCTATAGCGGCACGTGATTTTCCAATTTTGGAAAGTCGGGGAGGATAAGCTGTTATAGCCTTTCTCGAATAATCGGGTAAATTTAAAGTTTTTACTGAGAAGTAAGCAAAGCCCACGTCTTTCAAGCGTGGGATGTAGCGCTAAGGCTTTTAAGCCGCGTTAGCTGTTTGGTTGATCTTCGATTGTAGACATACTATCATAAACAGCATGAAAGCTTTGAAGTTCAAGCTATACGCTCACAAGCGCAATCGATATCTCAAACGGTCGCTCAATGCTGCTGGAGTGATCTACAATCACGCGATTGCCCTCCACAAGCGGTACTACCGAATCTGGGGTCAAC
>JAAHGS010000124.1 GCA_010692645.1 Symploca sp. SIO2E9 | reverse complement strand
GAAAACGACATGCTGGTAATGACGTACTGATGACAACAGCCGTTTTACTGAGGAGCGGAATGATGCGAAAGTATCACGTTCCGTTTTGGAGAGCAGTGGAGGGGGCGACTCCTTCACTGACTTTAATTATTAAGAGGGTTGGGAGTTCAACCCTAGGCGTAGGAGATGTTAGACAGGCTGTGCCTGCAATCTCACCCTTGATGCCTGAATCCCACGAATTCAATTCGTGGGAGTGGCTCAATAGCTTCCCTCTAAGAAATCCAGCAAAATCCTTTGGTGAGGAAGTCCGAGAGGTTTGTTTTGACCTGCTTTTTCTGAGTAACAACTGCCTGCCCTAATTTGCTCTGGTTTCAATAAACCCAAATCCCAGCCTTCTTTAAGTACTAGTTGATCTAGTTCTACCGTCAGGGGAGCGTGGTAAACATGGCGAATTATTCCTGCATCTCGATAGCAGCTGAATTCAGAGAGCGAAGAGGGAATATAGCTAATTTCCTCAAGTAGTTCTCGCTTCATTGCTTGTTGAGAAGTTTCACCCACTTCTATATGTCCACCAAAAAGACCCCAGCAACCAGGGTAAAGAATCCCAGGTATGTCGTCTCGCAGCTGCATCAGAAATCGATCCGAGGAGTAGAGGATAGCGATTGCCACTTCAACTGATTGATTGTTCATTAATTTACAAGGGCTCTGTTTTTTTGGTCTTGTGTTCAAGTCGCTGCTGCTCTTGTATATAGACTTCACCGAAATCTTTTCCACCGAGGGGAATGCTTTGGAATTTTAGCTGACCCTGGATCAAGATTTCATCGTCGATTTCAGGAAGGGTGTGGTTAGTGATCACCCATATAGAGCCTGTGGGATCCTGGAGTTCATAAGCACCAGTTGCCAAAAATGGGGCTTGGTTGGCAACTTGACCTTCAAGGTAAATTATACCCTCAGCCTTTTGATTTTCTTGAATCTCGCTGATGGTGGTGACATTCACAGAGAGTTCACCGAGCTTGATTCCACCAATACCAAGCAGGCTGGAGTCAACACAGCCAAACAACCCTACGCCAAACAGTAACAAGCAACAAGGTAAAAGGTCAAACATTTTTTGCCTTTGCTTTCTGCTTTTTAAGCCTTTAGCGCACCAAGGGTTTGAACTCTTCACTACGGTTGTTTGTGGAATTGTGCAGGGGCCGAAAGTGGCGAGGAGACTCAGGAGATAATTATTCCCACTATCGGGTTTGCCTTGTGCCTCTCTAGATTGCTTCGCCTTAATAATTAAGGGCATTATTGCCATAGGTTTAACTTTCTACGCAGCAACTCCTGATCGGTTGTATCTTGATGATTAACCAATAGTCCTGGCATGTCTTTAAAAAGAGCATAAAACCAACTTGGACAATAGTAGTTCTTTTTCGATGAGAATGCTATTTTAGTATGCAATAACTTAGAGAGTGCCAAGGCAAAACTTAAGGCAAGCCTTCTGTTATCGAGTCCTTCTTGAGAGCATGAACAGGTAATAAGCATAGGTTTGTATTTCTAAGATAATAAATAATATTTAAAAATTGAACTTAATTCAAGCCTTAAGTCTAAAAAGGAAGTAAATAGATCTGTTTTTAGTTTCGATATTGAGCAGTAAAATTTAGCCAGTCTCATGTATAGTGGTAATTTATTTACATAGTATGAGTCCTCAATCGATCGCTTTTTTTGTAGTCAATGTTTTTTTACTCGATGAGCGAAATCTGGGAAACTATTATGGTTCATACTCTGGCTACTTTCATTAGCAGATACAAGGAAACAAATCATATACTCAAAGAATTGTGATGGATTCGACCTACGCCCAGTTACTAGATGGTAAAGCCCTTGCTCAGAGAATTCAAACAGAGCTGCAAACACAGGTTCAACAGCAGATATCAGCAACTCAACGACCTCCAGGATTAGCTGTGCTAATGGTGGGTGACAATCCAGCCAGTGCCGTCTACGTGCGTAATAAAGAGCGTGCCTGTACCAAAGTTGGTATTACCTCCTTTAGTCGTCATTTCCCAACTAACACCTCCCAAGCAGAACTCGAGCAAACTATTCAAGCCTTAAATCAAGATCAGCGCGTTGATGGAATTCTCATCCAGCTACCTCTACCTAACCACTTAGACGCTGTTTCCTTACTTAACCAAATCGATCCGGACAAAGATGTCGATGGTTTGCATCCAGTTAACATAGGACGTCTAGTTAGGGGCGAACCTGGTTTGCGCAGTTGCACACCAGCGGGAGTGATGCGCTTGTTACAGGAGTACTCGATTGATTTGCAAGGCAAACAGGCAGTGGTTATAGGACGCAGTATCTTGGTGGGTAAGCCACTAGCACTAATGCTCTTAGAAGCCAATGCCACGGTAACGATTGCTCATTCGCGGTCATCTTCCCTCGAAGACATTACCCGTAGCGCTGATATTCTAATTGCGGCAGTAGGACGCCCCCAACTAGTTAAAGCTAACATGGTCAAGCCCAAAGCGGTAGTAATCGATGTTGGCATTAATCGTATTAGTGATCAACAAGGTCAATCACGCCTAGTGGGGGATGTTGATTTTGAATCTGTTCGAGAAATCGCACAATATATTACCCCAGTTCCCGGTGGTATTGGACCGATGACTGTCGCGATGTTATTGCACAATACAGTGCTTAGCTATACCAAATTCCATTCTTGACTAAGGCTTGAACCTTGGAAGGCAGATGATCCAAGGGATGAATTTTTATAGCAAAGTAATTGACAAAACCTTGGCTCATCTGTCCTATAACTTTACCTCTTCTCCGGAAACGACTTGAGAGCCTCCCCTCCCTAAAATTTGCCTGGTGTTAGCCAAGCTCTTGCTGAGGAAACACAAATGCTCATTTTTGAGGGAGGGGTTTTAGAATTCCCCAAACCCCCAGGTTTTGATAAAGACCCTCAAACCCGTAGAATTATTTAAAAGAGTGACCAGAAAATATATGAATGAAGGCATGGTAGCGACGGATGGGCGACCTGCCCCCACACAGGAATCCTCGGCTTTTGACTTATCAGCGTACCTGAAAGAACGGAAGGCTCAAGTGGATACAGCCCTAGATAGTTCCCTCCCACTGGCTTATCCAGACAAGATTTACGAAGCGATGCGCTACTCCCTATTAGCAGGAGGTAAGCGCCTACGTCCAATTCTTTGCCTTGCTAGCTGTGAGTTAACTGGTGGCACGGTAAAGATGGCAATGCCAACTGCCTGCGCCCTGGAAATGATCCATACCATGTCATTAATTCATGATGACCTACCGGCAATGGATAATGATGACTATCGCCGGGGCAAACTTACGAACCATAAAGTCTATGGCGAAGACATCGCGATTCTGGCAGGAGATGGCTTGCTCGCATATGCCTTTGAGTACATTGCAGCTCACACTAAGGATGTTCCAGCTCCACAAGTTTTGCAGGTAATTGCCCAGTTAGGGCGGGCAGTTGGCGCTTCAGGATTAGTAGGAGGTCAAGTCGTTGACTTGGAATCGGAAGGGAAATCTATAGATGAAGCAACCCTTTCCTATATTCACACTCACAAAACCGGAGCTTTGCTAGAGTGCTGCGTGGTTTGCGGAGCAATTTTGGCACAAACATCTGAGATTGAGCAAGAACGACTATCTCGCTACGCTAAAAATATCGGTTTAGCCTTTCAAATCGTTGATGACATCTTGGATATTACTGCCACTCAAGAGGAGTTGGGAAAAACAGCAGGTAAAGACTTGAGGGCCCAAAAGGCAACTTATCCTAGTCTCTGGGGACTCGAAGCCTCAAAAGTTCAAGCTCAGCAATTGGTGGATCAGGCAAAAGTTGAGTTGGAACCGTTTGGTGAAAAAGCTAGACCGTTGCTAGCACTAGCTGATTTTTTTACTAAACGCACTTACTAAACCCATCAATAGCAATATTTTCAATTGCGAGTAAAACAGTATGCAGGAATTTGGCGACATCCTAGACAATCACGTGCTGCTAGTCGCACTTTTTGCTTGTCTAATTGCTCAACTATCCAAGCTCCTTGTCGAAGTCACGAAAAATCGCAAATTCAGCCTGCGCATGCTGATGACCTCTGGCGGCATGCCTAGTTCACACTCAGCGCTAGTCACAGCATTAGCCATGGGCGTGGGGCAAACTTTGGGATGGGCTTCTCCTGAGTTTGCGATCACTGTGGTTTTCGCTGTAATTGTAATGTATGATGCCGCTGGTGTTCGTCAAGCTGCTGGTAAACAAGCTCGGATTATTAACCAAATCATTGATGAGATCTTTGTTGAAGGCAAGGAGTTTAACGAAGACCGCCTTAAGGAATTACTTGGACATACACCTTTTCAGGTTATTGTTGGCTTAGCACTCGGTATTGCTGTTTCTTGTTTAGCAGCAAACGCTTATTAAAGAGGGAATGGGGAGTAGGGGGTAGGGGGGTGAGCTCCATTTTGGTTGGAATTTCAATTCGACCTGTCTCCGCGTCGACCTGTCTCCGCGTCTCCTTACTCGTTCCCCGACTCTTTTTTTCGCTCACCCGGGGTAGGGAGTAGAAAGTAGAGAGTAGAGAGTAGGGATCTCTCAGATGGGGATTTGACCCTCTGCTTTTTAGTTAAAAATCTTCTAACATCCATTCGGAAGCACGCTCACCTAGATTGAGGGGAATGCTTACGGCTTTGCCAAGTCGTGGACGCTGGCGAGTTTCCTGGATGTAATCTTGCACCTGTCTAGCTCCTCCCCAGGCATGGAGATAGCTGGCAACTGTATTGAGATGTTCGAGATACTCAGCTTCGGAGAGGGGGAAAGATGCTTGCTCTAAGTATTTCCACATTACCTGAACAAAAATTTTGCCCCGAGTACGTCGTATCTGTATGTCATAGGAACGCCCCCACTTATTGAGCAGGAGTTGGTGCAAGTCCTGTCCTGTCATCGCCTTCTTGATCCATCAGTTGTGTTTACATTTCGTTATAATTCTGAGGCTTCTTTACTTTATGATACGGTGTAAAAAAATGTAATAATACTTATATCCAAATCCGCAAACCCCTTTAAATCAAAGGATTGTGGTGACCTTGCTCAGTTGTTGATAACTCTACATTAAAAGGGCAGGGTCAAGAAAGTTCTGGTAATCTTTCCAGAGTTGTTTAAGAAAAATATACCCTCAGGCGTTCAGTCATGGCTCAAGCTTCTGGCTCTGCAGACGTTCCCGATATGGGACGTCGTCAATTTATGAATCTATTGACCTTTGGTGCCATAACCGGCACCTTTGTAGGAGCACTCTATCCAGTTGTCAAGTACTTTATTCCACCTTCTGCTGGTGGTAAGGGCGGCGGTGTTACTGCCAAAGATGCTTTGGGTGATGATATCATTGTCAGCAATTATTTAGAAACTCATCTTCCAGGCGATCGCAGTCTCGCCCAAGGACTCAAAGGCGACCCTACTTACGTTGTGATTACAGAGGATAAAACCATTGAAAGCTATGGTTTAAATGCCGTCTGTACCCACCTTGGATGTGTAGTGCCCTGGAATGCCAGCGCCAACAGGTTCATCTGCCCCTGTCATGGTTCTCAGTACAACAACGCTGGTAAGGTAGTGCGCGGTCCAGCACCTCTGTCTTTGGCATTGGTTCACGCCACAGTCACCGAAGACGACAAGCTTACCTTTACAAATTGGACAGAAACTGACTTCCGCACAGGTGAAGAGCCCTGGTGGAGTTAAATTACTTGCTCTAGTGTCCTTTGTCTAGTGTTCTGATTACCCATGACAAATGACTAAATTTTAAGTTTTGAGTTTTTTTGCTTACAAGATGAGAACACCTTCTTTATCGGTGATTGGCAATAGCAGCAAGCGCCTGATCGTCAGAACTGCCATACTGGCTTTGGCCGCTGTTGCATTTTTCTTCGCCAGTGACATTGCACTTCCCAACTCAGCTGCAGCCTATCCCTTCTGGGCGCAGCAAACAGCCCCAGAAACGCCCCGTGAACCGACAGGGCGGATTGTTTGCGCCAACTGTCATCTTGCCGCCAAACCAGCAGAGGTAGAAGTTCCCCAGTCTGTAAAACCGGATACGGTGTTTAAGGCAATGGTGAATATTCCCTATGACCTAGAAACACAACAAGTCTTGGGTGATGGTTCCAAGGGGGGCTTGAATGTGGGCGCAGTGCTAATGTTGCCCGAAGGTTTCAAGATTGCTCCTCCTGAAAGAATTCCCGAGGAATGGCAAGAAGAAATCGGTGACCTTTACTTCCAGCCCTATGCAGAAGACCAGGAAAATGTTGTCATCGTTGGTCCGCTACCAGGTGAACAGTACCAAGAAATTGTTTTCCCCGTTCTTTCCCCCAACCCAAAAACAGATAAGGGAATTAACTTTGGTAAATATCCAATTCATCTAGGTGCTAACCGAGGGCGTGGTCAAGTATACCCTGCAGGTAACAAGAGCAACAACACTGTCTACAATGCTTCTAAAGCCGGTAAAATTACTGATATCGCCAAGCCAGAGTACGGTGGTTATGAAGTAACCATTCAGACAGCAGATGGCGATAGTGTAGTTGATTCAATTCCGGCTGGGCCTGAGTTAATTGTCTCCCAGGGACAAGAAGTGGCAGCAGGGGAAGTCTTGACCAATGACCCGAATGTAGGTGGATTTGGTCAGAAAGATGTAGAAATTGTCTTGCAAGACCCTGCTAGGGTTGCATGGTTGCTGGTTTTCATCGGCGCGATTATGCTTTCTCAACTGATGCTGGTACTCAAGAAAAAGCAGATTGAGAAAGTTCAGGCAGCTGAAATGAATTTTTAAGTTTGGTCTGAGACGTTCATAGAAGAATCATTTGATCAGGGATGGGTAGTTAGCCTATCCCTTTTTTGCAATCAGGAGTTCGAGGAAGTTCAGGAGTTAGGGACTACCTCGGCAGAAGTTCAGAATATTTTTTGCGGCTTCTGAACTCCTGACTCCTCAACACCAAGACTTTTGCTAGATTAGTGGAATAGTTACAGAAAACTAGTTATGTGCCCCCATCGAAGGCACTGCTCCTTGAATGAGCACCCCTGCGTCTTGAAATCATGCTGACTATATACCGTTTCTGTCTGCTCATTGGTGGCATCTTCGTTGCACTCTCTGCCTTAGCAGGGCTTGATGGCGTAGATTTTGACCATCACTTTGACGCCGATATCGAAATTACAGATAACCCTGCTCTTACCCAAACAGGTGAAAAATTACCCTCTAGAAGATGGTTACGACGCCACCTGTTAGGACTACCAATCTTCAGCTTTAAGTTCTGGAGTTTTGGCAGTTGTTTCTTTGGGTTGACGGGCATGATCCTATCGATGCTTCGACCTACCATGCCCCAGTTCATAGTAGCAGCGCTCTCAGTTGCCGTCGGGAGTTCTCTTGGTACGGCAATAGTGAGGGTGCTGCGTAGTTTGCGGCAAACTCAAGCTGATAGTCTGGTGCGACCCTCTGATGTAGTGGGCTTGTCGGGTATAGTTGAAATACCCTTTGATTCAATGACTAAAGGCAAAGTACGAGTTAAAGTTAGGGGGTCAATGGTTGACTTTGTTGCCTTCACAACTAATTGCCAGAGTTTTATTCAGGGAGAGAAGGTCTTTATTGTGGAAATGAAGGGCAATAAAGTTTGGGTTATGCCTGAAGATTCCCTATCCAATTACCAAGGCAAGAATAAATAAGAGCAGCTTTGGAAACAGGTGAGAATTGTTTTTAACCTTGATTTAGATAAATTGGATCAAATCCTTTCCCCTTAGGTTGTCATTTTATGAGGATATTGAGGAAAAGACCGGGGAAATGGGAAGGAAGATAATTGCTTACCTGGTTTTGTTAATAATGTTTACATAAACGGAAGTGACATCACATGGAATTTCCCTCAGAATTTCAATCCTCATGGGCAGAAGAAGCAGCAGTAGTAAAGCTGGCACAGGTAACTCCCAACCCTTCTGTATCTGTGGAGAGAAACAATTTCCAAGGACAACTGTTTACTGCCCTACCCATTGCCTTATCACTGTTTGGCGTCATTGTTTTAATTTGGTTTCTCAATACCTTTATGCGTATCTGCAAACCCAATGAAGTTCTGATTTTATCAGGACGCAAGCACCGCACTAAGGATGGGCAAGAGTTGGGCTATAGGGTAATTTTCGGCGGTAGGGCAATCTGTATTCCCATCCTCGAACAGGTTAAGCAGATGGATCTGACTACCATGCCAGTGCCAGTGGAAGTACATAATGCTTACTCCAAGGGAGGAACACCACTCAATATCCAGGCAATCGCCAATGTCAAAATCTCTAGCGATCCTTCAATTGTAGGCAATGCGATTGAACGTTTTCTAGATCATGACCGTTCGGAAATTACCCGTGTGGCAAGGGAAACCCTTGAAGGTAACTTGCGGGGTGTCGTTGCTAACCTCACCCCAGAGGAACTTAATGAGGATCGCCTCAGTTTCGCTCAACGCATTGCCCAAGATGTATCTCGCGATTTAGCTAAGCTTGGTCTTCAACTCGATATTCTCAAAATTCAAAGCGTCTCCGATGATGTAGACTATCTTAGTTCTATTGGTCGTCGCCAAATTGCTTTAATTGCCAGAGATGCTGAGATTGCTGAGTCCAATGCTGTTGGGGAAGCTGAACGCATAGAGGCTGACTGCCAAAGGCAGGCAGAGGTTGCTAAAACTGAGGCTCGTACTCTCATCCAGCAGAAAGAAAACGAACTACGCAAAATTAAGGCTCAATTGGAACAGCAGGCTCGCTCAGAAGAAGAGCGCACTACTGCCGCCGCCAAGGAAGCTAGAGCTAAAGCTGAGCAGCAATTACAGGTGATTCGTGCTGAATTAGAGCGCCTGCGGTTAGAGGCAGATCAAGTGCTGCCAGCAGAAGCAGCACGACAGGCAAAAGAACTGCAGGCAAGGGGAGAAGCTTCCGAGCTGGCAGAGAATGCCAAGGCAGCAGCCTTAGTTAACGATATGCTTTCCAAAGTCTGGCAAGAGACTGGTACTGATGCCTCGAAGGTATTCTTAATTCAGCAAATCGAGACACTACTACTAGAGGCGTCTAAAGTTCCAGCTCAACTCAAGCTAGAGAAGGTTAACGTTGTCGATAATGGTGATGGTAAATCTCTAGCTAGTTTGGTCAAAGTTTATCCAGAAATTGTTTCCCAGTTCCTAGAACAGGTGGATCAAACCCTCGGTATTGATATGACAGGAACATTAAGCCGCGATCGCAACCAAGGAGGTAAGTAAGGGACTTCCAAATATAAAGAGGGGGAGATGGGGAGAGGGGGAGAGGGGGAGAAGAGTATTTACGTCGCGTTTTTAAGTGAATTGGATAATTTTTTTCTTGGAGTTCCCTAATGGAAGTCATTTTAGCATTGCTTGGAATCCTTGGTCTGGGTACTGGGGCTGGGGTTTTCGTAATTCGTAACCTTTACTATATTTGTCAGCCCAGTGAGGTGTTAATCTTCGCAGGTTCTCGCCGTTCAAGTTCAGATGGGCGGCAGGTGGGATATCGCTTAGTCAAGGGGGGTAGTAGCATCCGGGTGCCATTGTTGGAGCGCACCTTCCGCCTTGATTTGACCAATATGATTATTGAACTGCGGGTATCCAATGCCTATTCCAAAGGCGGGATTCCCTTGCGAGTTGAAGGGGTAGCTAATATCAAGATTGCTGGCGAGGAGCCTACTATTGATAATGCGATTGAGCGCTTGCTGGGCAAAAGTCGCAAGCAGATTGAACAGTTGGCAAAGGAGACTTTGGAGGGGAATTTACGTGGTGTGTTGGCTTCTCTGACGCCGGAACAAGTTAATGAAGACAAGATTGCCTTTGCTAAAAGTCTGCTAGAAGAAGCGGAGGATGATTTAGAAAAGCTGGGGCTAGTATTAGACAATCTTCAAATTCAGAATATTTCTGATGATGTTAGTTACCTCGATTCAATTGGACGCAAGCAACGAGCAGATTTACTGCGCGATGCTCGGATTGCAGAAGCCCAAGCTCAGTCAGAATCAGTGATCAGAGCGGCTGAAAATGAGAGAATTACAGCGCTAAGACGTATTGATCGAGATATGGAAATTGCCAAAGCTGAGGCCGAGCGGCGAGTTCAGGATGCCATTACTAAACGGGCAGCAATGGTGGCTGAAGTTGAGGCAGAGATTGCCTCAGAAGTGGTGCGGACTCAAGCTGAGGTGGCGGTGCAAACGGAACGGATTAAGCAAGTAGAACAGCAACTACAGGCGGATGTGGTCGCACCAGCAGAGGCAGATTGCAAGCGGGCAATCTCTGAGGCGAAGGGGAATGCAGCCCAGATTGTGGAAGAAGGGAAGGCACAGGCAGAGGGAACTCTGCGCTTGACTGAATCCTGGAAAACTGCTGGTGCTTCGGCACGAGAAATTTTCCTCTTCCAAAAGTTAGACATCCTTCTGAAGACACTAGTGGCTTCTGTGCCAGAGGTTGAGGTGCAAAATGTTACTGTGATTGATGATAAGGGTGGTGGCACTGTTAGTAAGATGGCCTCTTTCCTCGAACAGCTGCGTCAGACTACTGGTGTGGATGTTGCTGGTACTTTGCAAAGTCTAGGTAGGGGGGAAGAAGGGGGTAATGGTAGTAGGCAACATCTGCTTCCTAGTGAGCCCTTGGAACCAATTTCTTTAGAACAATCCCTGCGACAGGAAGTTAAGCCATTTCTTGATAAACTGGCTCAAAATGAAGAAACTACTCGCCAAGCTCAACATAATATTAAGCGAATTATTCAGAATTATCCGAAGTTAAAAAGTCGCTTAAGGAAGGCTTTGGAGGTGGGAGGTCAAGAGGTTTTAAAGGAGATATTTTATCACCCTGTAATTAAAATTCCCATTAAGATGATTGAGGCTTGGATTAATGAAGATTAATAAATTTTAGAGGGTTAATTGAAATCTTAGCTTTGAGACTTAACGGTAGGATGATCGACTGACGACTATTGTGTATTTACCCTCTTCATCCACACTGAAGTTTTTATTTATCGAAATTAATATGGGTCAAATACCCCACCGTCTATAGGGTGCATAAAATTGGTTGGGGTTAAATCCCCATCCTTTGAAAGTCCCCGCGTCCCCGTGTCTTTAATACTCTTCCCTAAAGAGCAAGGGCGGAGATTACCCGCCCTCTATAGGTTCTTGCTCTTTAGATTATTGAATCCGATTTACTATATAGGGACTCAATAATATCTGATGTAGCCGAAAGAATTTGCTCACAGTGTTTCTTCAGGCGGTTCTTCAATGTTGATTGTCACCTTCTTAATTGTACCTGTGAAAGTAAAGGGTGAGTTATCTTCATATTTCACAGATACTGGTGTAAGTAAATCCATTCCTACATCTTGAGTTTCTAGAGAAAATCTTGCAGGTACTGTTTTTCTGATGAGGTTGATTTTATTTTCAGTAGCAATTTTCTCATCATTGATTGAGAGGCTAACTCTAGCTGCCTTACCCTTACCGTCTCCGTAATCTCCTAAGTACTGGAAATGGAATCCAAGCTTAACATCATCACCTTTAGGAACAGGTTCTTCAGAAATAACGTGCTTCTGGGAGCCAAAGTAGTTGTAGGTATAGTGGAGCTTGTCGTCCAGGATGTAGAAGCTATAGCCTCCCACTTCTCCACCAAAGGCAAGGAGTACCCCTTCAGCGCCTGTTTCAGGAATCGTTACCTCAGCGGTAAGATCATGAGTTTTGTTTTTTACATCTGGTGCTACCCCTTCTGGCAGTCGAACAGCACCTTCATAAAACTCAAACTCATAACGTCCTGCGGCAAAACTGGGACGATTACTAACATCACCTCGTTCAGTAAAGCGATCATCCAGAGGGAAAACATTATACTTGCCTCCCTCGATGAGGAATAATTCTTTGAGTTCCTCTAATTTCTTCGCATGATCTGTAGATGATTCAGATAAGTCATTGGCTTGAGAGAAATCTGTTTTCAAATCAAAGAGTTCCCATTCATCCTCATCGAAAGGTGGAGTAGGCTCATTCTTGCTAACTGGTGACCGATGAAGAGTTGATGCCATCCATTCGTGTTCTTCTTCTTCTCTGTATATTCCTCGATTACCATATAACTCAAAATATTGAGTTTTATGGGTACCTTCAGCATTCTCCCCTTTTTCCGGATTATCCTGTTCATCACTAAAGGTGTAAGCTAAACTTACCCCTTGCATTGGCTGCTGCTGAATGCTATTAACTATCTCTGGCTCCTCAATCCCAGTTACTTCTAGAATCGTGGGTGCGATATCAATAACATGGTGAAACTGGTCTCGTAGTTCCCTTTTCAGTGGTGTCTTCTTAATAACCTTTGGCCATTTAATGATCATGGGATTGCGAGTACCGCCAAAATAGGAAGCCACTTCCTTCGTCCAACGGAAAGGCGCGTCTGTAGCCCAGGCCCAGCCAACGGCATATGCTGGTGAGGTTCCAGGCTCACCCCAATTATCTTTACAATCTTGAAGGTCTTCGAGAGTAGTTTTCAATCCGTTAATATTTTTAAAGGTATTGCAAACTCCATACAGACTACCGCCGGCTGCAGCACCGTTGTCACCCACGATATAGATAATCATGGTGTTGTCCACTTCCTTCCTAGGAATAGCATCAAGGACACGACCTACCTCGACATCAGTGTATTCCAGAAAAGCCGCATAGATTTCCATCTGGTTGGCTAATAGCTCACGATAATCGTTGAATTGCTCCTCATCCCAACCAGGTATTCCTTCTGGGCGAGGAGTAAGTTCAGCATGATCAGGAATTATCTTGAGCTTTTTCTGACGGTCGAAAATCTTATCACGCTCTTTGTCCCAACCTTCATTAAACGCACCATCGTATTTATCGCGATATTCTGCTGGTGGTTGGTGAGGTGAGTGGGTAGCACCGGGGGCGAAGTAAAGGAAGAAAGGGCGCTCTGGTGCAATTGAATGCTGATTTCTCATCCAAGAAATTGCTTTATCGGCAAGGTCACGGGTGAGGTTGTAGACTTCTCCATCACTAGTTGTTGCTGGTGGATTGATTGGGTTCTGATTTTCGTACAGTGCTGGATGCCACTGGTCAGTTTCTCCACTAATAAATCCGTAGAAGTAGTCAAATCCCAAGCCATTAGGCCAGCGATCAAAGGGACCAACCATACTAGTTTGGTTATCAGGAACATTGTGATTTTTTCCGAACCAAGCTGTGCTGTAGCCATTCTCTTGGAGAATTTCGGCAATTGTCGCTGTGCTTTTGGGAATCAATCCTGTGTAACCTGGATAACCTGTTCCCAATTCCTGAATAACTCCGCTTCCCACCGAGTGGTGATTACGTCCTGTTAGTAGAGCCGCACGAGTTGGTGAGCATAGGGAGGTTGTGTGGAATCGATTATAAGTTAGACCCCTTCTCGCTAGCTTATTCAGAGTGGGTGTATGAATCGATCCCCCAAAAGTTTCTGCCGAGCTAAATCCTACATCATCTAAGAGTACAAGGATAATGTTAGGTGCATCTTCTGGGGCTTCAGGAGATTCTAGAATCGAGATGTCTGGATCCCCGGAAGTCTCGTAAGTGACACCAATTTCACCCTTAAATTCCGGGTCTGGTTGTGGCAGAATTTCTTGTGCTGAAGCTGGTGGTATCAATACTCCTAGGGAGAAGAGCACGACAAGTAGGAGATTGAGAAATCTTTTGAGTCTCGGTACAGTTTTCTTCTTGCACCGAGTATAACTACTATTCAAGTTGTTCATTCGTAAACTCTCGTATTAGAGATAGTTGAGGTTAGTTTAGTGGTAAGCTATCTCTGTGAATAATCAAAAATTCCAACTTTCTAAGCTATAGAAATTAATTAATAAATTTTCAAATTATATTAGTTTTACTTATAGTTGGTTTGATTATTTTTTTAGAGAGTGGTGCAAAAATCAGTTTCTTGATGGACGTAAACAAGAGTAAAGTTACCCAAACTAAAGATGATCCTGGGACAAGCAATCAGAAGATTGTCTCCAAGTCCTTTACAGATGTGGATAGTTTCAAAGAGTTTTTTGAGTATGAAAATAAGGAAATAATACAACTCAGTCCCGGTTCTCTTCAAGCTGAGTTTTTGTCGATTCAGATTGGTAACTTATATTTCGTATGTAATCAGGCAAACCAAGGGATTCAATTTTCGGGTGAGGGTAAAAAGGAATACATATCTTTTGCGATACTTTGGTCTGATAATGAAAAGAAATATTACTCCTTACGTCACCCTGTCGAGCCTCAAAGGACTATTTTTGGTTTCAATAACACCGAAGCAGACGAAATATTTCCTCAAGGTGCAACGTTGACACACATTATAATCCCTGTTAAAACTTTTGATGCTTATGCAGACCAACTACAACGTCACGATCTAGACGATAATTTCCGGAGTAAAAATCATGTGAATTTGCTACCAACTGGGATTAAAGAAATTAAAGATTACCTGAAACAACTTGTTGAGTTAGCAGTACAAAAACCTACTTGGTTACAAAAACCTCATATTGAAGAACTCGTTACTGATGATTTCCTTCCTTTGTTAATTAGTAAGATTCCCACTAAGAGGAATTCCAAGGGTTCCCTCAAACCTTCCCGAAGAGCAAAGTTGATTGCCCAAGCTGAAAAAGAAACGTTAGCATACTTGAAAAAACCTCTGACCTTAAAACAGCTAGCTCAAAATTTAGAGTCTAGCAGTTCTGCCTTATCTTATGGTTTTCAGGACTTATTTGGCATAAGTCCGATGCGCTATCTCAAAGTGCGACGACTTAATGCAATGCGAGAACGCCTGAAGGCAAGCGAAGCAGAAAGTTGTACCATAGCCATCCTTGCTAGTGAATTTGGGTTCTACAATCCAAGTCATTTTACTAGAGATTACAAAAGCATGTTTGGGGAGTTGCCTTCAGATACGTTGCAAAAGACAGTATAGGAGGTGATCGCGATCAAACCGAATTAATTTTAGTTTCAATTTGCCTCTTATATTGACTTATTATTCAAGTTTTAGTCTAGTTTCCGGTGCAAAACCCAATTTTCAAATAGGCTAACCTCGTGGTGTTGTGCTTAGACACTTGCCCCCTGGAAAGGGCAAGAGCGTCATATCTTATCCAACCTAGGCAAAAACTCTTTAGTATCTGGTAAGTACTCCCAAGCAATACCCTCAGGATCTTTACTTTGACTCCATTGTGGAAAGTCAGGATCAGTTTTCCTTTTGCCAACCGTACTCGAATGGACTTCTAAACGCTTAGCTAATTCTGCTTGAATAATCGGAGTATGAGCAATCTTCTCTTCTTTTCTTTCTCCCTCTAGTGGATTATCCGACGAATCCTGTTTTGAATGTGGCGATGAACTATTCTCTTGCTTATCTTGCCGTTTTAGTTCTTGAACTGCTGATATTTCACTATCGTTAGTATCGGTAGGTATCTGAGATAGACTAGGCTCTTTTGCCACCAAAGTTTCAGAATCTTTTAAGATTTCATGGGCAGAGGGTGTACTGAGGGATGGAATTGGTTCTTTCTCTTCAAGTACTTCAATCCGCTTTGGTGCCTTGCCGGTAAAAGATACACTCTCTAGCTCCAGGGTTGGGTCACTGTTTTCAAAAATACTACCTAGAGCACTAGCAGTTAGAAAATAATATACTGGGCCCTTATCTTCGTAGACTCGACGCTGGGCACCAAATTCTTCAGCCCTCTTTTCTAGATAGCGCTGTGCCGCTGCTCCAGATAAATTTGCCTTCACTGACAAATCTAGTGGCGTCAAGCAACCCTGATTTTCTTTGATCAACTGATTGAAGAAGGGGTTAACTTGCTGGCTCCACTGCTTCCATTGATATTGTTGCCAAACTATCCAACTAATGCTGATAAGCAACAGCGCCAGTAGCACAGGCCAAGCCTTTACTAGCACGACAATCAAAAACGCGATTGGGAGTATGAGTATGAGAAGGCGATGGGCACTGCTATCGATTACTTTTCCGGTCATATCCCTACTGGCGAATTTACTTTAATTTCAACCACTATCATCGCACCAAACTTAGCCCTGGCAGTAACATTGAGTGGTGGATGATACTTGTCTCAGACAAAAGAGCAAATGGCTACACCCACAAAAGGGCAAGTCTTACTTCTAACCCAAAGTTTGCAAGAATATGATGATTTATCTATTAAATGAGTTACGTATCTTGCGTTAACGAGGTAGGCAGCATCTCACCTAACATTTTACCGTACCAATACACACAATAAAGCATCGTTTGGTGAAAGATTTAACATCATACCATGTTATGCCTACAAGTATTCTGTTGGTGTTGAGGATGTCACTGCCTTGGTTCAAGTCACTTTCAAGGCAAGGCGTTTAAACATCGCTCTGCGTGCTTTGGTTGCTATGGCATCATCAAGGGGTGATAAAGAGATCTTAGTTTGATATTTTTGAGTCAAAGCTTTTTGGATCAGCCAATCAGCAAGAAAAGGGTTTTTTGGCAGCAGGGGACCGTGAGAATAGGTAGCGATCGCATTGAGATAGAATGCTCCTTCTGTGCTATCCTCGCCATTATTACCGTAGCCTTTGACAACGCGTCCGAGGGGTTGTACCTTACCTAGATAAGTACGACCGCCATGATTCTCAAAACCAATTACGGTAGGAACTGTTCCCAACATGGCTTGTAATTCTTGGGCTAAGGGTGATGCGGTCAATTCAAATACGACATTGCCAATGCAGCGACGGGCATTGTCGCCAGGATGTTTGCTGACTAAATCAAACAAACCCAATCCCTCAATCCGTTGTCCTAAGGCTGGTTCATAATAGTGACCAAGTAGTTGAGGTGCACCACAGGTGAAAACTCCTGGTGTTCCCTGTTCAATTTTTTCGCTGAGAATCTCTGCTTTCATCCCTTGCAAGTCACGCATGACAATTTCCTGCTGTCTGTCTTGGGCGCCTCCACCCATGAAAATATCGACTTGGTGAAGTTGAGTAGCAGGGGATTGTTTGTCAAGGGGTATAATTTGCACGCTAATGCCTCGCCACTGGGCACGCTGTTGTAAGCAAATGACATTACCTCGATCACCGTAGGTACTCATTAGGGTAGGATAAAGCCAGCCAATTTTCAATTCTAGTTGTTGAGGATTCATAATTGGGGATTAAGGAGTTCTCGCATGCCTCGCTCCGCGAGGAGCTACGCTAACAGGAGTCTTTTTTTCTGTGAAACTCCCATTCTTAAGTAAGTTTGTAGTCTACTGAAATTGATTCAAGAGCCAGCGAGTAATGACACCATGTTCTTGAGAATAACTGCGTTCTAGAGTATCCTGAATTACAGTCATTGTTCATCCTGGCAATACTTGTGAACATTCCTGGCGGCAATCCCCATCCTCAACGGATTAGGGCTTCGACGTGAGCGCTCAGCCGAACGGTGGGGAAGGTAGGTCCGTGTGAGCAACTTCAGTTGCCGAAAACCCTTCATATTTAGTCTAACTTAGGGTATTATATAACAACAATTAGCGCTTAAGTGAGGTGATGTAATTGAAGACGAGGCGCGTAACTTTTCGGCTGTACCCAACCAAAAGTCAATCGAAAAAGTTGCATTATTGGAGGAGAATGCATAAAGATTTATACAATGCTGCATTGTATAATCGAAAGACTCAATATCGGCGGTTCAATCACTCAGTTGACTACCTAGAGCAACAAAATTGTTTGCCCACTTTTAAACAAGTACACCCAGAATACAAAGAACTGGGTTCTCATGCTCTTCAAGCCACTCTCAAACGGGTCGATTTTGCCTTCAATCGCTTTTTCAAAGGTTTAGCTAAATATCCCAAATTCAAGTCTGGCAGACTCTATCGTGGTTGGACTTATCCTTGTAGTTCTGGTTGGAAAACCCATACCACTGGAGATCATGGTTTTTTGGAGTTGTCCAATCTTGGTGAGATACGAATGCGAGGTAGGGCAAGGACTTGGGGAAGACCTACCACTTGCACCATCCTCTGGAAAAACCATAAATGGTACGCCAGTATCACCGTTGATTGTGACCCAGTTAGAGAAACTAGTACTGGTGCTATAGGTTTGGATTTTGGGTGCAAAACTGCTGTAGCAATGTCTAACGGCACTAAGGTAGAAAACCATAGATTTTTGGCTAAAGCCAGCGAGAAAGTCAAACAAGCTTCCAAGAAGTTAAGGCGCAAACAAGCCCCCAACAGGAAGAAAAAAGTTAAAGCTTCTAAGCGTTGGAAACAAACTAAAAAACAAGTCTCCAAGCTGAGCAGCAAGGTGGCTAATAAACGAGATGATTGGCAACATAAAGTAGCGGCACAAATTGTCAGCGGTAATAGCCTGGTCGCTACAGAAGAATTAAACCTGAAAGGGATGACTCGTAAAGCCAAAAAAGGTAGCAAGCGTAAACGTCAAAAAACAGGACTTAATCGCTCACTTCTAGACGTAGGAATTGGTGCTTTCAAGCAAAAGGTTAAGTATAAGGTTGAGGAAGCTGGCGGGGTCTACATCGAAGTTAAGACCACAAAAGTTAAGCCAACCCAACGATGTCCTAAGTGCTGGAAAACTGAGTCTAAAGATTTGAGTCAAAGACTCCATGAGTGCAAGCACTGTGGATTTGTCGAAGACCGAGACGTAGCCGCTGCCATGGTGTGTGTCCTACACGCACAGGGGTTCGGGACGAACCTCTCTAACCGTGGAGCTTCCAGCTCTACGCCAAAGACTCGTAAACATACGGGAGCTATGGCGCAACTGGGGGCGAA